>CANPET010000039.1 GCA_947573465.1 uncultured Eubacterium sp. | reverse complement strand
CAGGAGTATACGAAAATCTTATTAATGCCGGTCATAGACTGATGGCTGTCATAAAACGTAATGAAGGTGGAACAAATAAGGATATTGCAAAATTTACAAGTCAAATCAATTCCTTATGTGAAAACTGGGACAGATAAAAAAAATGTTATTGCCTCATTAATTAATGAGTCAATTATTTTAAAAACAATACAATTTAAAAGTTTCATAAAATTAGCAGTTATCTGTAAATAAAAAAGGTATCAACCCCCTAACTTATTAGAGTTGTGATACCTTTTTTTATGCAATAAGTTTAGTAACTTATCAAATTTTTATTTTGCCAAAATTTCTAATATTTTATTGCTTCTTTCAATGAAAGCAGTCATGCTGTCAGGATTTAGTGGAGTATGACTGATTAAAGCTAAATCATATAACTGCTTACAGATAAGTTCTGTATTTTCGCCTTCTGGAGTATCCACAATGTACTTAACTAAAGCATTGTTTGCGTTTAGTGTGAGAGTTTCTCCGGCAGCACCAAACATAGAAGGATCCATGCCAGCCATACCATACATCTTCATCATATCCTGCATACGGCGGGTTTCTTCTGAAACAGTAATCATAGAAGATACTTTTTCATCCTTTAATTTCTGGACTTTAATATCAATTTCACGGCCAAGTGCTTTCTTAAATGTTTCTGATAATTTCTCTTTTAAAGAAGTTTCGTTTTCTTCACTGAGTTCTTCTGTAAAAGAATCGTTTAATTCATCATCAATACGTTTAAACTTAACACCTTCATTTTTGGCTTCTAATTGTGAAATAAATGGTTGATCAATATTATCTTTTAAGATAACGGCATCAATTCCTTCAGCCTTAAACATATTTACATACTGGCTCTGTTGTACAGGGTCATTGGTATAGAAAATTGTGTTTTCATGTTTTTCTTTGTTTTCTTCCAATGCCTCTTTAAAGGTAAGATATTTGTCATCTAAATTTTTGAATAATACATAGTCTGACATCTTTTCACAGAATTTTTCATCCTTTAAGCAGCCAAATTTGATAAATGGGCTGATGTCATCCCAGTATTTTTCATAATTTTCTTTATCTGTTTTACACATTCCAGAAAGTTTATCGGCAACTTTCTTTGTAATATAGTCAGAAATTTTCTTCACAAATCCGTCATTCTGAAGAGCAGAACGTGACACATTCAGTGGAAGGTCAGGACAGTCGATGACACCTTTTAATAACATTAAAAATTCTGGAATAACTTCTTTAATGTTGTCAGCAATGAATACCTGATTGTTGTATAACTTAATTGTTCCTTCAATTGATTCATATTCCATATTGATTTTAGGGAAATATAAGATACCTTTTAAGTTAAATGGATAGTCCATATTTAAATGAATCCAGAAAAGTGGCTCTTTATAATCCATAAATACACGATGGTAGAATTCGCGATATTCTTCATCAGTACATTCATTTGGATGTTTTGTCCAAAGAGGAGTAGTATCACTGACACTTACCGGGCGTCGTACAATTTTAGCCATGTTCTTCTCAGGTTCTACTTCAACAGTTTCTTTTGTACCATCTTCGTTTTCCTTTTCCTCTGTTTTTGCAGGCTCCACAATATGTTCCACAACAGTATCTTTCTCTGTAACTTCATCTTCCGGGATAGTATCATATTCAGTTTCAGCAGTTGGATCTGAAACAAAAATCTCTACAGGCATGAAAGAACAGTACTTATTTAAAACTTCCTGTGCACGGTAAAGATTGCAGAATTCTACACTGTCTTCATTTAAATAAAGAGTAATGACAGTACCTCTATCTGTTTTATCAGAATCTGTCATGGTAAACTCTGTACCATCTTCACAGTCCCATAGAACTGCCTTTGCACCTTCTTTGTATGATAAAGTTTCAATGGTAACTCTATCAGCAACCATGAAAGCAGAGTAGAAGCCAAGACCAAAATGACCGATAATCTGATCTTCAGATGTTTTATCTTTGTATTGCTCAAGAAAAGCTTCTGCACCGGAAAAAGCAATCTGATTAATGTATTCGTCAACTTCGTCCTCGGTCATACCAATACCATTGTCGATAAACGTTAACGTTTTTGCTTCAGGGTTTGTAAGAACCTGAATCTTGAATTCCTCATCACTGTCAACTTTCGCTTCACCAATCATATCCAGTTTCTTTAATTTTGTGATAGCATCACAACCATTAGATACTAATTCTCTGAAAAAGATATCATGGTCTGAATAAAGCCATTTCTTAATGATAGGAAAAATATTTTCGCTGTTAATTGATAAACTTCCGTTTTTTGCCATAATGTTCACTCCTTTATATAAAATAATTATTTACAAAACATAGGTGGTAATTTCCACCAACAATGACATTTTAACGCATGAAATAAAAATGTCAATAAAAAATTAGCACTCTAACGGATAGAGTGCTAAAAATTTACTTTTTGTTCATATGTTTTTCATAAATTATGGCTGAACTGCTACAGTGTTTCACAATCAAAATTTTGATTCAAAAACGCTGATATGGTTTTATCCCAATATTTATCTAATGTTTTATCCATGGTAAAGGTATTCAGAGAAGTGCCGGTTATAATTTCAATATGACCTTCTTCATAGAGAATATGAATATAAAGCCCGCCAATTTCGTCTGAGGTAATATACATTCCTGATTTAGAAATCATTTCTTCATATTTTATTTTAGATAATGCAAAAACTATTTTCATTTTACTTGGAACTTTATTTCCTTTAATTGCCTCATAGGCAACATGTTTTATATTCCTCCAATAAATAAAGTCATCTGTCAGGGAAGCAAGTTCGTCAGTATCAAAAAACTTTTGATTAATTCTGCCATTGAATGTGATTATACAGGAAGCAGCAATCTCTCCATCACATAATAGAAAATTATCAAAAGTGTCTGAAATTAGCAGTTTGTGCATAAAATTATTAACGTCTTTTATCTTTAAACTAATCATAGAAATTATTATATCAAAGGAACAGGTTCGGTTCAATCATTTCATTTTTGAAGACATTTAATAAGTAATAGTTAAGATATATAGTTCGAAAATCTTATAAATTTTCTTCGTTGTAAATGTTCATCCAATAAGGCTGTAAAAAAGTTATTTTTCTTGTTAGGGGAGTTTTTAACAACACATTGAACTTTCTTTTGGAGTAGAAATACCAAACTGCTAGAGAAAATGTCATAAAAATTTGAAAAAAATTTTTTCTTGTAGTAAAATTATAAAATTGTGAATTAATAAAAATATTTGTGATTGAAATGCTGGGAGGCAGATTGTGAAAAAGACAAGTGAGAAACAAAAGAAAATTATGAGTAAAAAGAAAAAGGTAGTAGCAGCAATGCTTTTTGTATTTGCAGCATTAATTGTGGGAACTTTGGTACATTCTCTTTTTCTGAAAGATACTACAGAAAGTAAGACAATAGATAAGACGAAAGTAGTAGAGAATGAAACTTACAAGAATATTCCGAAGGACGATTCTACACCGGATGATTATTCGCCGGAAGAAAATATTTCTATCTGCCAGAGTGTTATAAAAAATATGGATGCATGGACTTCTAAAACAGAAGGAACGGCAGTAGCGGATGTTCTGTTTATGAATTATACCCAGAATATTTCAGCGAGAAAAGTTATAAAAAATGGAAATGCTACACAGCAGTCAGCAAGTGAAAGTTCATTATTGAGTACAGGACAACAGCGTACGTTTAAAGATGGCGCTATTCTTATCAGAAATGCAAAAAAAGTGAAATCAATGGACGATATTGAATGGGAAGATGATTTTACAGCAGTTTCTAAGGATACATATTCGCAGAACTATGGAAGGACACCGTTTGCTCTGACAAATTATGTAATTGATAAAACAACAATAATAAAGTCTAAACGGTTGGACACAGATAAAGATAAATACAAATTTGAGTATGAGTTAAAACCAGATGAATCTACAGTTTATTATAAAAGACAGATGAGAACAGAAGGTGGTGCATCAGATTATCCGACATTTCATAGTGTAAAAGTCACAGTGACAATGGATAAGCAGTGGAGACCTCTAGTGATTCACTATAGTGAAAACTATGATATCAGTATTGCAGTTGTTGGTGATGTTACCTGTCAGGGAGAAATTACAGAAACATTCTCTGATTTTGGTGAAGTGAAAGCTTTGCCGGATGAAGGAAGTGTAGATGATTTTATTAAAAATAAATACGATAAAAACAAATTATCTGATCTGCCGACAAAGAAAGATACAGACATGTCCAAATATATTAAAGACATGTTTACGAATAAACCTTACTATCATATGGATTTAGTTATAGATAAAACAAATCTAAATTTGGATATGTTTGTAGATATCAATAACGGCATTATTAAAATAAAGGGAAAAGATTTATTTGCTGCGTATGCTGATAAAAAAGTGTATCTGCAATATGGAAATGTTAAGGTTTCCATGAAAACTGACAGTATTTTTGAAGCAGTCCAAATTATAGGAAAAGCAGTTGATACAAAGACAGAGTCAATTAATATAGATTATTTGACACAAATAGATCTGAAACATATTTCATTGGATGATAAGACAGTGTCCGGACTGTTAAATAATGTGAAAATGGAGCAGTCCAAAGATGCAATAAAAGTTGCGTTTGAAAAAGATGGAATTAAGGCAAATATAAAAGTTGGCTTGAAAGATGAGAATGTAAATCTTGAATATGCAGACATTTCATTAAAATTAGCAGACAGTGATGTGACTGCAAAGATAACAACTACATCAAAAACAGATTTTCCTAAGTTCAATGGATTTCACGATATCTCTAAGGTAACTACATTATTAAAACCATGGATTGATACGATACAGGCAGAAGGTATCGGAGCAAAAGTTTCTATGAAAACGCAGGACCTGAAAATTTCAGGGAAGGCGGTTCTTGGATATCAACCTTTGAAGTTGAAATTTTCGTCAAAAATTGAAGGAGTGAAACTAAATGCGGCTATTGTAGGAAAATTTGTGTACATCAGTGCAGAAAATATCAGAGTTAAATGTAAACTGAAAGATATTGAAAGTACTGTTAGAAGAGTAATGGTAATGGTTGGCATTGACATGAAGAAAAATCAACTGATACCAAAACAGTATGCAAAGACTATCAAGCAATTAAAAGATGGAAACATTAATATCAAAAAATTGTTAAACGATGTGAAATCAGTAAGCTTTAAAGACGGATATCTTAGTGTAAAGGCATCTTTGAACAAACTGAATTTTAAAGTGGCAGTAAGTAAAAATACTGTTAAAATCAATCAGGGAAAGAGTTTTGCAGTAAAAGCCCGTATAACAAAAAAATATAAAAAGAATCCAAAAGTAAAAGTAAAGAAATCCCGGTATGTAAGTACGGATGTGATACTGAAATCGTTGTCAAAGTTAAGCCTTTATAAGTTATTAAAATCAAAAGGCATTATTTTAGATACGAGAATTTCAGGAAATGGTTTTGAACTAAAAGGAATCGCAAAGGCATCTTATGATAAAGGCTTCCAGATTAAATATACGACGAATATTGAAGGCATACCGATTACACTGATTTATAAAAATGATGTGATTTATGCAAAATCCGGGAATATCAGCGTAAAAGGTTCTTCTGAATATACATATCAGTTATTAAAGAAAATTTTGAAAAAAACAGGTATTCCGTTGATGAGTAAGACACTGTCTGAGGCAGAGTCTTTTGGTGATGCTTTTGAAAGACTGATAAAAGAATATGCAGGAAGTTTTACAATCAAAGATAGTATTGGAAATGTGAAGACTTTCCAATATAAAAAAGGATATTTGATTGTTCAATATAAGTATGCAAAAGGACAGTTAGCAACAATAAAGTTAAAAAAGAAAACATTATCATTATCTACTGCAGTACTTGGTATGAATTTTAATGCAAAATTAGCAGTCAAAAAGATTTATACGAAATCGCCGCTTATTAGTGTAAACAGTAGTGAGTATACAAAACTTTCTGATATTATCAATGTATTGGAACAGTTAGGTTTAGAAGATATTATTACATCGACAGGTATTGATACAGATATTGTTTTAAATATAGCCGGGATGAATATCAAAGCCAATGTAAAGGCAGATTATCGTAACAAAACAGCTTTGTTGATATCCACGAATATTACAGATGGAAATACTACAATTCCAGTAACAATCAAGTATATCGATGGCAGGATTTTTGCTGACGTGGTAAATATTCATGTCAAAACAACATTGTCTGATTTAGGGCAGGTTCTATCACAAGTATTAAAGCAACAGAATGTATCAAACGTTCTAGCAGTGGATATTTCTGGAGCGTTGAAACAAATGATAGGAGAACTGTCCGCAAAAGATATGATTCAGAATATCCAGTCATTTTCATGTGATGGAAAAACTTTGAAAGTTCTGTACCGTTTCAAAGACAACAATCTAGATATCGCTGTGACAGGAAGAACAGTTACAGTAAAAGGTATAAAGATTTCAGGGAAACAATTAGATGTCAGTGCAAAAATAAATAATACAAAGAAGCAGAATATAGATGTAGACAACGAGGCACAGTATGTTGATTTTGGCAATGCATATCAGCTTATCAAAAACAATATCAGTAATATACAAAACTCCAAAGCATTTGGATTTCAGGCAGATTTAAAGTTTGGCGATTTTCAGATTGCAGCAGACATTATTTATGATAAATCGGTAAATGGATGCAAAATAGTTATTCCTTATAAGGATAAGAGCATAGAACTGACATATGTTGATGATTTTATCTATGTACATTTTGGTAAGTTTTACTTGAAGTCAACCAAAGAAACATTATTTAATCTTATTAAGAAGTATACCGGATATAATCTTGAACAAATATTTGCGGGAACAGATATTGCAGATCAGATTTCACTTGCAATGCTGCTTGATATAAAAAATATTTCATTTAAAGAGGGCAGACTTGTAATAGAGTATCAGAAAGACAATGTGAAACTGAATGCCGTTTTGGATTGTTATAGAGATGAGATCAGTGTAGATGGTATTGAAATCGATAATACAGCAGTTAGTGGCAAAATTGTTCTGGCAGATTTCTTTGAGAAACAGGTGATTGAGAAATCAGAATATCAGAATGACAAATATCTTGATTTAAATAAAGTGTTAGAAATTATCAACATTCAGAAAATTGAGCAGTTGATAAAGGCAAAAGGAATCAAGGCTGGTGTTCATGCAAAGATAAATGATTATGAAATTGCAGGTCAGTTAACAGCTGCATTTGGTGAGAGTCTGGCATGCACTTTGAATACACAGATAGAAGGCATTGATATAACAGCAACTGTAAAGGAAGATAATTTATATATTAATGCATCTGGTATTAACCTGATTTACGATAAGATAAGTAAAGTTTTGTCAGGCGTTATAAATAATGATGACTTGTCTCAGATTACAGATAAGATAAAAGGCATTCAGATTATAGATGACAGGATTGTAATAACAGTATTAACAGATAAGCAGGAGATTGAAATTAGTCTTGATAAGGACCAGATTTCTATTAGAACAGAAATAAATGATACAAAGCTGGATGTGATATTGGATATACAGGAAATATATAATCAGTCACCTGTGATTGAAGTTGAAAGCACTGAATACAGCAAAGTAACAGATGTCTTAGAAGTTTTAAAACAATTTGGTGTGGAAGATTTACTAAATGCTACAGGAATTGAGGCGGATATTCAGTTCAATATCAATCAGAGTGAACTTACAGCTAAGATTGTTTACTTCAATGGCAATTTATATTTGCATGCAGGAAATGTTTATATAAAGACAGAGTTACCATATATTATTTCTATGTTAAAAGACAATGGAATAAATATTGATACGGAAGTATCTGCGAAGGATATTTTGAATAAAATTTCGCAATTCCGTTGTGATGGTAAAGAACTTTCCTTTGTTTATAATAGTGATACGTCATTAAAAATTTCAGTATTAGGAAAGAAAATTTCCGTGAATGATATGATTCAGGGAGAGATTATAGATACAAAAGTAACAGAAATAGCAGATGCCGAAAAATATATAGATTTAAAGGCAGTAATAGATTTCGTGAAAAAATGGAGAAATCAGCCGGCTGTCACTTTGGATACAGTAATCGGTGGGAAACAACTATCTGTTGTATATGAAAATAAGACCGTTTATGTAGAAATTGATGGTTTAAAAGTAATGTCGGATGATAGTTCTGTCGCATCAGTTATAAATGCTGTTTTGAAAATATACGATATTGATATTACACCTGCCTTGCAGTGGCTGGATATCGTAGAAGATGAAAAAGATATTCATCTTGAAATGTTTAAGCAGTATGCAGATTTAGATGGAATAAATAATATATTTAGTGGAAAAGATGTTAATTTTGCAGAGCTGCTTGAAAATATTAATATTAATGGTCAGGAAATCTCTTATAAAGGAAAGATTTCAGGCAGTGAAGTTAATGTCAGATTATATGATTCTACAACGATTTCTTTGAAACCAGATGGAAGTGGATATATTGATGTAAGCAGTATTGATACATTATTAAAAGCCTTTGGAGAGACAGCAGGCAACATGAATTTTGATGTGAGTGCAAAGGCAAGTCTTGCATTAAGTTTAGGCTTGTTTGATATTAATCTGAAAGATGTTCCATTGTCAGCAAAATTAAAGGTAGAGAAAGAAGGAGTATATGGAAATGTACATGCAGATGTACCATATATGAAGAGCATAACAGATAGTAATGTACTGGTTCCGGGAACAACAACAGAAACTACAGAGTCTACAAGTAAGACAAAGACTGAGGTGAAAACCTCTTATAGTTTGAAATCAGACAGTCAGAAAATTACTACAGATTTTTATGTGACACCTATGCATGTATACATCCATAAGAACGTTCAATATGAGCTGGAAAAAACAGTGACAACAACAAAATATAAAAAGATACTTTTCTGGATACCACAGTCTACTACAAAAAAGACGGAGACTATTAAGGAAAATAAGGAGTTTTATATAAAACGTACTTATAAAGAAATGCAGAACAATATTATGACAGATTTATGCTTTGCATTGAATATGTCTGACAGCATAAGAGATAAAATTTTAGACAGCAGTAATAGTGGAGCTATAGAAGATGTGTCTCTTGGAAATATTATTCGTTCTTATTCTTTTGACAATGTAAGCAGGTTTGATTTTGGACTGAATTTATCCGGTCTGACAGATGGTGCAATTACAAATACTGATATTAATTTGTATAGGAACAGTAATGGATATTTAAACAATCTTCATGCTGAGTGCAAATTGTATTCATTGATAGCCATTAAACTGGATGCAGACTTAAATAATATCGGTCAGGCAGTTGACATTGGATTTGAACCGGAACAGCTGCAAAGTGATAAAAATTATAAATAAGAAAATTAATAGCGTTCTCTACATTGACTTTTTATGAGTCATATAGTAAATTAAAGAGAACGCATTATGCTACTGTAGCTCAGTTGGTAGAGCAGCTGATTCGTAATCAGCAGGTCACGTGTTCGAGTCACGCCAGTAGCTTTTTAAGGAGGCAGGCATATGAATGATGGGATAAAGGTTTTTGGTTTTCGTTCCGGAAAATCATATAAAATGATACCCGCTTTATTGTATTATGCATTTATGGCATTTTTCATTGGTGCGTCCGTATATGGGGAACTGAGATATTATAAGTTTGAGACAATGGATTATGTGCTTATGGCTTACAAATATATATTTTTTGCCATTTTGTTTTTTAGTCCGCTGATTTTTTTATCAGATTTTAAATATCGACAGAAACTTCCCTTTTTTAAAAAATATACAGTGGGTTCTTCACTTATAGGAATTATAATTGTGTGGATGTTCTGTTATTTTATGGCAGAGGTAAATGTATTATGTATGTCTGATACATGGATAAAATCCAGAGATGCTTATTCAAAGCAGTTAAGGCAGGAACAGGAAGAGGCAATTAAGAAACAAAAGGAAAAAGAATCTGAAACTACAAAAAAAGTTTCGTATAACTTTGAGACAAATGTGGTAAGCATTTGGGAGGTATAAAGGAATGAATAAAAAGAAAACAATTATTGTTGGAGTAGTAGCGCTTTTCCTTATTATAGCAGTGGCAGTTATTGTAATATGCAGTAAAGGAAAAAATGATAAAGCGGATGAAGTGTCAACAATAGCAGAAACAACAGTAGTCAGCACTACGGATAACAGAGAAAATTCCGAACAGAGTAGTACTGCAAAAGAATCAGAGAAAAGTAGCAATTCCGGAGAAACTGCGACAAATAAAACCTACGGCAATAATCAGGGTGATAATTATGCTATAGATATTTTTACAGATCAGGCAGTAGAAAATAAAACAAAGAAAGCGAATGAGACAAAGAAAAACGGCGAGACAAAGAAAAATAGTGCAACAAAGAATCCGAACGTAGCGGAAACAACAAAAAAAGGACAGTCGGACAAAAATGATCCAAACAGTGATGACGGCTGGACAGATTTTTATTAAAATAGTTAAAAATAATAATGAGATAGAGAGGATAAAGAAATGATGAAATTAGACAAGAAGTTAAAAGTAGGCGTACTTGGAGCAACAGGAATGGTTGGTCAGAGATTTATTACTCTTTTAGATAACCACCCATGGTTTGAAGTTGTTACATTAGCAGCAAGTCCACGTTCTGCAGGAAAAACATATGAAGAAGCTGTTGGCGACAGATGGAAAATGACAGTTCCAATGCCAGAGCGTGTAAAAAGCATGATTGTTCATAATGTAAATGAAGTTGAGGCAGTTGCATCTACTGTAGATTTTGTTTTTAGTGCTGTAGATATGACAAAAGAAGAGATCAAAAAGATTGAAGAAGATTATGCAAAGAC
>CANPET010000038.1 GCA_947573465.1 uncultured Eubacterium sp. | reverse complement strand
CCAAAGCACAGAAAACAAATTTGAAAGATGCATTCAGGGTTATTTTTAAGAATGACCAGTTACTTGCTTTTATAGGGCTGCTTCTTACATTTAATCTTTGTACACAGATTGCTAAAAGTTTTGCAGTTTATTATTTCAAAGTAGTATGTGGTAATGAATATCTGTATTCCATTTTTGGATTTGCGATTGTCGCAGAAATGCTTGGATTAATATGTTTCCCGAAAATTGCAGAAAAAATCAGCAGGGAAAAAGTTTATACGATGGCATGTGTTCTTCCGATTGTTGGATTTATACTTCTTGCAGTGTTTGGATATGTTGCTCCAACCAATGCGGTGCTGGTTGCATTCAGCTGTGCATTTATCTTCTTTGGCTCGGGTCTTTCACTTGGTGTTACAACATGCTGTATAGCAGATGTTATTGATTATGGTGAGGTGAAATTCGGCACAAGAAATGAGAGTGTTACATGTTCCGCACAGACATTTTTGATGAAGGCAGCAATGGCAGCAGCAGGAGGTCTGACTGGTGTCGGACTTCAGATTGTAGGTTATAATGCAAAGGCTGCAACACAGTCAGCAGGAACGATTCTTGGCATTAGAATATTGATGATTGTTGTTCCAATTGTTTTAGCAGTCTTCAGTTTATTGATATATAAGAAGAAGTACAATTTAAAAGGGGAAAAAATGAGAGAAGTTGAAATGAAGTTAAATGAAATGCATAAGGCAGAATAATCTGGCAGAAGGGAGTTTTGTATGAATATTATTTATCACGAAAACAGTAAAACATTCCATCTGTTTAATGATGAAATCAGTTATATCATGATGGTATTGCAAAATGGACATTTAGGACAGCTCTACTTTGGAAAGAGAATTCATGACAGAGAAGACTTTTCGTATTTGGTGGAGGTTTCCCAAAGACCGATGGGGTCCTATGTATTTGAAGGAGACAGAACTTTTTCGTTGGAATATTTAAAGCAGGAATATCCGGTATATGGTTCTACAGACTATCGGCATCCCGCAGTAGAAATATTACAAAGCAATGGAAGCCGAATATCGGATTTTAAGTATCAATCGTATACGATTGAAGCTGGAAAGCCTAAATTAGCAGGTCTTCCGGCAACTTATACAGAAGCCGATTCAGAAGCTGAGACATTAATTATTGATTTGCGAGACGAAGTGACAGGGATAAGGATTCAGTTGTTGTATACGATATTTGCAAGTGGCGGAGTTATTGCCAGAAGCAGTCGGATTTATAATGAGGGCAGTGAAGCAGTACATCTGTTACAGGCTATGAGTTTAAATTTGGATTTACCGGATTATGACTATGAATGGGTTCAGTTATCAGGAGCATGGGCAAGGGAGCGGCATGTAAAGATACGTCGTTTAGAACAGGGCATTCAGGCAGTTGACAGTATGAGAGGACATTCTTCTCATGAACATAATCCTTTTATGGTGCTGAAACGTCCTACAGCAGATGAGCATCAGGGAGAAGTGATTGGATTTTCATTGATATATAGTGGTAATTTCCTAATTCAGGCAGAAGTAGATACACATACAAATACACGTGTCCTTGTAGGAATTAATCCGGCAGGATTTGATTGGAAATTAGATGTAAATGAGAGCTTTCAGACTCCTGAGGCAGTGATGGTTTATTCTGAACAGGGATTGAATGGTATGAGTCAGACTTTCCATAAGTTATATCAGAAACGATTGGCAAGAGGTTATTGGAGAGATAAAGAGCGGCCGATTCTGAATAATAACTGGGAAGCAACCTATTTTGATTTTACAGAGGTACGTTTGGTAGAGATTGCAGGGAAGGCAAAAGAGTGTGGTGTTGAACTGTTTGTTCTTGATGACGGATGGTTTGGAGAGAGAAGTAATGACAGAGCAGGACTTGGAGACTGGGTAGCAAATCCAGAACGTCTTGCAAATGGTATTGTAGGGCTCGCTGACAAAATCGAAAAGCTCGGAATGAAATTTGGTCTTTGGTTTGAACCTGAAATGGTAAACAAAGATTCCAATTTGTATAGGGAGCATCCGGACTGGATTATTTCTGTACCAGGACGTAATGAGTCCCATGGAAGATATCAATATGTTCTGGATTTTTCAAGAAAAGAAATTGTAGACCATATTTATAATATGATGGCAAAAATTCTAAGTGAGGCAAAAGTTTCTTATATTAAATGGGATATGAACAGAAGCATTACCGAGTGTTTTTCCAAGGCATTGCCGGCAGACAGACAAGGAGAGGTTTTCCACAGATATATTCTTGGTGTATATGATTTATATGAGAGATTAACTGGTGCTTTTCCGGAAGTTTTATTTGAATCCTGCGCCAGTGGCGGAGGCAGATTTGATCCGGGTATGTTGTATTATGCACCACAAGGCTGGGCAAGTGATGATTCTGATGCAATTGAACGATTAAAAATTCAGTATGGAACAAGTTTTTGTTACCCAATCAGCAGTATAGGAAGTCATGTTTCAGTCGTTCCGAATCATCAGGTTTACCGAAATACACCTCTTCATACAAGAGCCAATGTAGCATATTTTGGGACCTTTGGATATGAGCTGGATTTGAATAAACTGACAGAGGATGAAATTGATGAAGTGAAAAAACAGATTAACTTTATGAAGAAATATCGCAGTACTTTACAATTTGGTACGTTTTATCGTTTGAAAAGTCCTTTTGAGGGAAATGAGACGGTATGGATGGTTGTAAGTGAAGATAAGAAAACAGCAATTGTTGGGTGGTATCGTACATTAAATGTTGTGAATGATGCTTACAGACGAGTACAGCTTAAGGGATTAAATCCAGATTATCTCTATAAAAACGCTCTAAATGAAACTGAGAATTATGGTGATGAACTGATGAGTTTAGGGTTGATTACGACAGATGTAACTGCAGGAGAGGTTCCCTCAGATAAGAAACCATGTACAGATTTTGAGTCACGTATCTATGTGTTAGAGGCTGTTAAACAGGGAGAAGAAAAATGAACAGGATGAAAAATGTGTCAAGACAAATGACAGAGATGGATAATGGTCGGATTCTTCAAAGATATAGTCTTAAGAGAGTTACTTTTATGCTGGTTGGAATTGTGCTAATTGGAATGTGTGTAGCGGCATATAGAATGAGTGGGTTTGGTGTTGATCCTTTTACCTGTATGAATCTTGGAATTAGTGGGTTTAATGGAATGTTATTTGGAACATGGCAGTTAATCATAAATATTATTTTGTTAATAATTGTGTTTTTTACAGTGCGACACTGTATTGGTATCGGAACAATTATTAATATGATTTGTGTTGGTTATATAGCCGATTTTTTATGCTGGATATTGCAGGATAAAATGGGGTTTGTAACTACACTGCCAATACAAATCGGACTTTTAGTCATTGGAACCTTGTTTGCGTCTGTGGGTTGTGCAATGTATATGGCAGCGGAGCTTGGAATTGCGCCTTATGACAGTGTTGCTTTTATTATAACAAAAATAACAAAAGATAAAGTATCTTTTCGAATGGCAAGAATTGTATCGGATATTACTTGCGTTTGTATAGGAGTGATATTTTGCATTATTTCTCATGGAAGATTAAGTGCAATTATTGGAATAGGTACATTGGTAAATGCTTTTTGTAATGGCCCGCTGATACAGTTTTTCAAGAAAATTTTTCAAAATAATTTATAGTTTAATTTGAAACTGCTAGTTACGCAGATATCGTTTATACGGTGGTGTGTGTCTGGCAGTTTTTTTGTACAAGTAAAATTATTGAAACAAGTATCTTTTTATGTCTGATTTTGTTATAATAACTATTATAACAAAACGGAGAAGAGGAGAAAAATGGAAGAACGTAATATTGAAACTAAAATTTTACTGTTGCTATGTACGATTTTCTGGGTATTCCAAAGTGTAGGAGAAACACAGCGTATGGTTGTGGCAGGGATATTCAGCATGGTTATGATAGCTACCACATTTTTGTCAAATAAGACTAGAGAGCAGTATCATTGTTATATTATAGCTGGATTTGTACAGTGTATATCATTTTGGATGATGATGGTGTTTGAAATATTGAAAGAGGATAAAGCAGTTCATCTTGAAAATGTTAGAATCATCTCAGTCATTTTTGGGGTATTGTTTATATGTGTTATTTTACCAATTTGGATGACAAAAAAGAAAGTTGTTATAGCAAAGATTCAAACTGTGAAGATGCAGAATTGGATTTGGGCAGCAATGCTTGCCGGTTATATTTTAAGGCAGTTTCAGGTTTTTCTTACCAATGTAATGCAGCAACAGAATGATATAGGTACATTTTCACAAGGAGATGTTGGGCATCTTGGATATATTTATAATATTTATAAATATACCGCATTGCCGGAGGGAAGCCCCATTGGAAAATGGCAGTATTATCATCCACCATTATCTCATGCCATAATGGGAGTTTGGGCTAAAATTAATGCTTTATTCGGAATGACAGAAGAAGTTATCGTTGAGAATCTTCAAGTATTAGCATTATTCTTTTCTACAATGATTTTAATTGTAGCGTATAAGATTATGAAAGAAATTACGAGTAATCAAAAAGGCATTTTGATAGGAATTCTTTTAATTGCATTTTTTCCATATCTTTTAGAATATGCAGGAGCAGTGAACAATGATACGCTTAGCACACTGTTAGGACTTGTAACCATTTTGTATATGATACGCTGGTACAAAAAAAATACATGGAAAGATATCATAATATGTGCCTTAGCTATTGGATGTGGTATGATGGCAAAATTGTCAGTAGTTATGGTAGTACCTGCAATGGCATGTGTATTTATTTATAAAATGATAAAGAAGAGAAAATTTGTAATGCTTTATTTAAAACAATATTTCGTATTTGGAATGATTTCGATACCATTAGGAATATGGTTTCCGGTAAGAAATTTTATTTTACATAAAGTACCTTTAAATTATGTGCCGGTAATTGGACCGGAGTTTCAACAGAATATGGAAAATTTATATACTGTTCCTCAACGTTTATTTGAAGTGACATGGGCACAGTTGAAACCATTATGGCTTCCACAAGTAAGAGGTACAGAAGAGTTTACCTATAATATTGGGATAATGTTTTCTAAGTATTGTGCTTTTGGAGAGACCCAGTATTTTCCAACAACCCAATGGTCAAAGTTTATAGGTACATTGATGTATGTAATGATATTAGTATTGTTTGTATTTTCCATTGTGCTAGTAAGTGTATGGATTAAAAAAGCAAAAATTGATAAAGTAATTAAGTTTTTCCTTGTGGGAAGTGTAGGAATAATATTACTTGCTTATGTAAAGTTCTGTTTTGACTATCCATGTGTCTGTACAGCAAATATACGTTATGTACTAATTAGTATTGTTTTGATTTTTTGTATGATGGCAGCAGGTATAGGTGAAATGAAAAACACTCCTAGAACAGAAAATATAATGGCTCGAAATATATTTAAATGTTTTATAGCAGCATATGTGTGCATTAATACAATAGGATTGTTTAGTTTGCTGTACAATTTGTAGAAATAACTATCATTTTACACTTGTTTTTGTTATAATAATAATAATAATTATTATTATTATTAGTGGAGATAAAAAGAAAATTGAACATAATATTGAAATAAAAATTCTATTGATGCTATGTGGAGTATTCTGGATATTTCAGAGTGTTGAAGAGACACAGCGGATGATTTTTACCGGAATACTTAGTGTATGTATGATGGCTGTTTCTTTGTTGCCCAATAAGATGACAGAACAGTTCCGGCATTACATTATAGTTAGTTATGTACAATGCATATCTTTTCTGCTGATGTTAGAATTTCAAATATTGAAACAAAACAAGGCGGTTCATGTAGAAAATGTTAGAATTGTTGTAGTTGTTTTTTTATGTTGCTTATATTTATCCTTTTACCGTTCTGGATGACAAAGAAAAAAGTTGTGACAGCACGGATTCAGTCAGTGAAACAGCAGGACTGGATTTGGAGTACAATGCTTGCAGGTTATATTTTGAGGCAGTTTCAAGTTTTCGTGACGAATGTATTGCAGCAGCAGAATGAAATAGGAACATTTTCAGAAGGAAGCCTTGGGCATCTGGGATACATTTATAAGATTTATAAACATACAACATTACCGACTGGAAATCCTATGGAGCAGTACCAGTATTATCAGCCACCATTTTCCCATATTGTTATGGGTATCTGGGCGAAAATTAATAGTTTATTTGGAATGACAGAAGAAGTTATTGCTGAGAATTTACAGGTGCTGGCATTGTTCTTTTCTACAATGATTCTGATTGTGGCATATAAGATTATGAAAGAAATTACAAAGAATCAAAAAGCAATTTTAACTGGAATTATCATAATTGCATTTTTTCCATATCTTTTAGAATATGCAGGAGCAGTGAACAATGATACGCTTAGCACACTGTTAGGACTTGTAACCATTTTGTATATGATACGCTGGTACAAAAAACCTACATGGAAAGATATCATAATATGTGCCTTAGCTATTGGATGTGGTATGATGACAAAATTATCAGTAGTTATGATAGCACCTGCAATGGCATGTGTATTTATTTATAAAATGATAAAGAAGAGAAAATATGTAATGTTTTATATAAAACAGTATTTCGTATTTGGAATGATTTCGATACCATTAGGAATATGGTTCCCGGTAAAAAATCTTATTTTATATAAAGTTCCGTTAAATTACGTTCCGGAAATCGGCTGGGAGCAGGGACAATATATGGGGAATTTGTATACTGTTCCACAGCGTTTGTTTGAAGTGACATGGATGCAGTTAAAATCATTACAGCTTCCTATAACGAGAGGAACCGAAGATTTTGCTTATAATATCGGCGTACTTTTTACCAAATATTGTGCTTTTGGAGAGACTAGATATTTTCCTACGACTGAGTGGTCACAATTTATTGGTACATTAATGTATATAATGATTTTAAGTTCAGTTGTACTCGTAATTGTGTTGTCAATTGTATGGCTTAAAAGATCAAATATTGGAAAAGTTAGTAAATTTTTATTGCTTGGAAGTTCAGGAATGGCATTGCTTTTTTATGTGAAATTCTGTTTTGATTATCCAAGTATCTGCACCACAAGTGTTCGTTATGTAATGATTAGTGTTGTGTTACTTGTTTGTATGATGGCAGCAGGTGTTGGTGAGATGAAGAAGTCGGTAAAAACGGGAAATATATATATACGAAAACTGTTAAAATGTTTTTTTGTGGCATATGCATGCATCAATACAGCAGGATTAATTAGTCTGCTTTATAATTTGTAGAAATACTATGATATTTCTTTATTTACAAATATGAAATAATTGCATTGATTAGAGAGGAACGACATGAAAGAGTTAATAGACAGATTAAAAACACTTAAAATAAATATTATTTTTTATGAGCAGACGGACAATTTCTTCGTGCAATTATTTCGCTATGTTTTTGTAGGTGGAATTGCTTTTGTTGCTGATTGGGGAATGATGGTGTTTCTTCATGAGGCGGTAGTAATGAATGTATACGTTGCGACAGCGATAGCATTTATTTTTGGATTGATTGTAAATTTTATTTTATCGAAGATATTTGTTTTTCAGGAAGGGTCTGATAAAACAGGCACAATGGGGGAGTTTATTGCCTATGGTGTCATTGGAATTATGGGACTGTTCTTCACAGAAGCGATTATGTGGATTTTATTAAAAGTTGGAATTATATATATGATTGCAAAGGTAGTGGCAGCAGCATTAGTTCTTATATGGAATTTTGTAGCAAGAAAAATGCTATTGTATAAATAAAGAGAAAGGGTTTGGAAGCTTTGAGGTATATGTTGTTTTAACATTTATTCAAAAGTTTCTATGAAGCAACTAGGAGGAAGGATATGAAAAAAGTTATTATTATTGGAGCAGGTCCGGCAGGATTAACTGCAGGTTACGAGTTATTAAAAAAGGAAGGCTATGAGGTTGTTATTTTAGAGAAGACAGACCGTATTGGTGGAATATCCCAGACTGTAAAATATAAAGGTAACAGAATGGATATTGGCGGACACAGATTTTTCTCGAAAGATGACAGAGTAAACCAGTGGTGGCAGAATATTATGCCTACACAGGGAGAACCTTCCTATGATGATAAGGTGTTAGACAGAGAGAAGAATTTTGCAGCAGGAGGACCAAATCCGGAAGAAGTAGACCGGGTTATGTTGGTTCGAAACAGAGTATCAAGAATTTATTATTCAAAGCATTTCTTTGATTATCCGATTTCTTTAAAGTGGAGTACTTTGAAAAACATGGGATTTGTTACGACAATGAAAGCAGGATTTAGTTATTTACATTCAATATTTAGAAAATTGCAGGAAGATAATTTGGAGAATTTTTATATTAATCGGTTTGGCCGGGTTCTTTATTCTATGTTTTTTGAAGGATATACAGAAAAACTCTGGGGACGCCATCCAAGAGAAATATCAGCGGATTGGGGAGCACAGCGAGTAAAGGGACTTTCCATTACGGCTGTTATCAAGGATGTATTTTCGAAGATAATGCCAGGAAAGAAAAATACCAAAGTAGAAACTTCGTTAATTGAAGAGTATATTTATCCAAAGTTTGGTCCAGGTCAGCTTTGGGAAGCAGTTGCCGAAGATATTCAAAGCATGGGTGGAACTATTGTGATGAATAGCGAAGTGAAAAATATTCATACGGAAAATGGGAAACTTACAGGAGTCACCTGTATTGAAGATGGAGAGGAAGTTACATATACTGGAGATATCTTTATGTCTTCTATGCCAGTGAATGATTTGGTAGCAGGCATTCAGGGAAGTGATATTCCAAAACTTGTTCAGGAATCAGCTGCCGATTTACCATTTAGGGATTTTGTTACAGTTGGTCTTTTGCTTAATAAACTGAACTTAAAAAATGAAACAAAATTGAAAACATTAAACAATATCGTTCCAGACTGCTGGATTTATGTTCAGGACACTGGTGTCAAGCTGGGACGAATTCAGATTTTTAATAACTGGTCACCGTATATGGTTGAAGAGCCGGACAAGCATGTATGGATTGGTTTGGAGTATTTCTGTAAAGAGGGAGATGACTTCTGGAATATGTCTGATGAAGAGTGTATTGAACTGGCAATTAACGAACTGGTAAAAATGGAAGTTATTAATAAAGAAGATGTGATAGATTCTCATAGAGAACGAATCCAGAAAGCTTACCCGGCATACTTTGATGGATATGACCATATGGATGAGATTATTGACTATTTAAATACTTTTGATAATTTATATTGCATTGGACGAAATGGACAGCACAGATACAATAATATGGACCATTCGATGGTTACTTCTTTTGAAGCGGTAGATAATATTGTGGGTGGTATTCATGATAAGACAAATGTGTGGAATGTAAATACAGATAAAGAATATCATGAGACAAAAGAAGAGGAGTAGTAACTTTACAATTTGTGTGGCGGAATATGCGGAATGACGTAATGGAGAATTTTATGAATAAAGAATTTTTAACAAAATTAAAGAAAATTGCATTAGTAACTTTGGCGATTTGTATTGTAATGGAAGTTTTCCTGTTTAATTATAAGAGTTTTGTTTTGATTGGTGGAAACTATGAGAAAACATTTATTTCAATGGAAAATATCCATACAGAAGGAATGGAATATCATGATGGTGTATACGTTGCAACAACCAATAATCCAACCTTAACTTTTCAGATCAATAAAAGAGTAAAGACATTACACTTTTATATAGATAGAGCTGATGATAAATTTCAGGAAATTGTGGGGGAAATGCAATATTCATCTCAAGGATATAGTCAGAGAAAAAGATATAGTAATAAAACAGTACAAATAGTACCGGGAGATACAAGAACACAGTATATTATGGGAAATTATTTCGGTGATGTGTATGAGTTAACCCTCACGCTTAAAAGTAATGCGGGAGAAAAATTTTCAATAAATGGAGTAAATATAAATGATAGTATTCCATTTCGCTTTTCTTTTATAAGACTCCTGTTTTTGTATGTAATGATTATTTTATTATATATATTTGTTAAATATCCTGCACTGAAAGAGAATTATAATCAGAATAAGAAAAGCCATAGGTATGTGACGATTGCAATGATTGCAGTAATGTTATTATTGCAGGTGGCTATTATTTATATGTATGTCGGGGATGAAGAGGTAATTAAAGATATATTTACAAATACATCTGGAAATCAAATGACACAAGAGTTGGTGGATGCATTTGAAAAAGGACAGGTTTCTTTAACAGGTGAGGTTCCTCAAGAACTATTAGCGTTAGAAAATCCCTATGATTGGAGTCAGCGACAGGGATTGTCTGTTCCGTATAAGTGGGATCATCTGCTTTATAATGGAAAGTATTATTCTTACTACGGAATAGGTCCTGTACTCACAGTATTTCTACCATACCATATGATTACAGGGTATTATTTTTCATCACCGTTGGCAGTTATTTTATTTAATCTAATCGGTACATTATTTTTATGTTTATGTTATTTGAGTGTTATGAAAAACTGGTTTAGAAAAATTCCATGTAATTTAACATTACTTGGAATGATATTAATTGTTTTCGGAAGTGGAATGTTATGTAATATTGTTTGTCCGCAGTTTTATGAAATTGCTCAGGCATCAGGATTTTGTTTTACGACTTTAGGATTTTATTTTATGGTAAATAGCGGAATATTCCAAAAGAAAGCAATCAAAAAATATAAGCTGTTCTTGTCTGCCATATTTATGTCATTGGCAGTGTTGTCCAGAGCGGTCAGCGCATTGTATGCCATTGTTATGGTTATATGGATAATATACGGACTCTTACAGAATGATAACGAGAAAGGAAAACATGTAAATGAACGTATCAAGTATCTGGTAATGGCATTGGCACCATATATTGTGTTTGGATTGATTCAGATGGCATACAATTATGCTCGTTTTGGTTCACCGTTTGATTTTGGAATACAATATACATTGACCATATATGATTATTCTGCCACAGAAATAAGTATGGCAC
>CANPET010000037.1 GCA_947573465.1 uncultured Eubacterium sp. | reverse complement strand
TGTGCATAATAAATGCTAAATCCGCTTTACTCTTTGGTGCTAAAACACCGGCAGGAGCGAATCTAGGGTCATTAATTAACAGCGGATTGTCATCACCTTCCCACTTTATTGAATAAGGCGGATTAGACACAATAAGTTCAAATGGTTCATCATCCCAATGCTGCGGATTAATAAGTGTGTCTTCGCATTCAATATCAAACTTATCAAATCCTATATCGTGCAGAAACATATTGATTCTGCAAAGATTGTATGTAGTAATGTTAATTTCCTGTCCGAAAAAGCCATTTAATACTGCTTCCTTTCCGAGAACCTTTTCTGCTTTAAGAAGAAGAGAACCGGAACCGCAGGCAGGGTCATACACCTTGTTAATTGTTTTCTTCCCAACTGTTCCAAGTCTTGTCAAAAGCTCTGAAACATCGGCTGGTGTAAAAAATTCTCCACCGGACTTACCCGCATTAGAAGCATACATTGTCATGAGATATTCGTATGCATCTCCAAATGCATCTATATCATGGTCCTTAACAGAACCAAGATTCATATTCGCTACACCATCAAGCAGCTTAACGAGTCTCTCATTACGCTTTGCAACAGTAGAACCAAGTTTATTACTGTTCACATCAAAATCATCAAACAATCCTGCAAAGCTTCCTTCTGACTCGCTACCTTTCGCTGATTCCTCAATATGGTTAAATACTCTCTCCAATGTTTCATTAAGATTCTCATCATTGGCAGCCTTTGCCCTGACATTACAGAACAATTCTGACGGAAGGATAAAGAATCCTTTTTCTTCAACCAGACCTTCTCTAGCCTCCTCCACATCGGCATCGTTCATTTTTGCATAATCAAAATCCTTATTACCGGCTTCTGCCTCTCCTTCGTTGATATATGCTGTAAGATTTTCAGAAACATATCTATAAAACATCGTTCCAAGAACATAGTTTTTAAAATCCCATCCATCTACTGCCCCACGAAGCTCATCTGCAATCGCCCATATCGCACGATGGAGTTCTTCTCGCTCTTGTTCCTTTTTATTATCGATCGCCATTTTATCTTCCTCCTGATAGGTTATTTTTCTTTACTTAGTTTGCTATCATCCACATAATCAACAAGGTCTGCAAAATTACAATCCAGTTCCTTACATATTCTCTCTAACACGGACAACTTGACAGACTCACCATTTGTCATCTTTGCCATCGTGCTGGAGCTAAGACCGGTTTTCTTACACAGTTCGCCTTTGTTCATGCCATTATCAATCAGCAGTTTCCATAATCCGTTATAACTAATTGCCATATTTTTTCCCTTTCTCATCAACAATACTATGCCAATTAACACTGGTACCATTATACCACACAAATTGCGAATACTCAATTTACATTTGCGAATATTGGATATCATTTTTCAAAGAAAAAAGGAACCAAGACGGACTGCTCCTATCTTGATTCCCATTATACATCGCATATTGTCCAATAATACGGACTTGTTACGATACTCTACTATACTCTATACTCTCTACTCTACTACTTTACTAGCTCGTAATCCGTAATCACAATCTACAAATAATCATCCTGCGACATTATCTGCATTTCAGGCATGAGGCATATAGCTATACCTTCATCTGGTTCATCTTCATCATCACACATAATTGCAATAGAACCATCTCTGTTTACAAGCAATGTTTTAGGTATAAACCTGTCTGATGCCATAGAATCCTTCTCCAGAAGCATTTTTTCTGCTACTTCTAACAACTCACTTTCGGAACTAAGATACTCTTTATATGCCTGCTCTTGTTCTTGAGTAATACCATCTTCTTCATAGTAAGCTTGCAATTTCAAATTTACAGAATAATTATTATTAAACATAGTCAATGTCTTTTTCGACTTCCAACCTGTATTAAATACCAATTC
Source organism: uncultured Eubacterium sp. (assembly GCA_947573465.1). Lineage (GTDB taxonomy): Bacteria > Bacillota > Clostridia > Lachnospirales > Lachnospiraceae > Eubacterium_G. Next base: position 9,166 of record CANPET010000037.1, on the reverse strand, counting down.
TCCAAATATTTCGTGCTTCATAGTCTATGCTCCTTTCTTTGCTTCGGATATACCACCACTATGCGATATATTATTATGTACAATACTAGGTACTTTTTGCATTGTCTTCATATCGCGACATTCATGCCATGTATAACCGTTTTCTTTACGCCATCGTTTCACATCTTCTGGTGAACACCCCTTTTGCTTCGCTAATTCAATGTCTGCCTTATCAAAATTATCAGTTCTGTCATCAGAGAATCCTTTTATCTCGACATTTCCTTTACTAATAGGTCCAAAATCAGGCTCACCATCCTTAAAGTATATACCATCTATTCCATATTTCTTGAGAATTTCGCCCCACGTTTTTCCTTCTGGATTAGCTTTTAATGGCACATAATTTTTATCTGGGCACCATTTTGAATTACCTCTCTCACCAGTCCATTCACCATTCTCTATTGGGCAACATTTTATACCATCACACATCACTGCTAATGCTTTATCTGCAATATCAGCAAATTTATCTAGGACGGACCCCTCTGACTTCTTTCCCAATGCCGAATCTGCAAACTTATTGTTAGGTGTCTCTTTTGCATCGTTAAAATTGCCTATCATAAGCCACGACTCCTTTCTACAACCGACTTAAACCAATTCAAATAAATTTTCTCTCGCATCTCGCGTTCTTCTTGCTGTGTACTCATATCTTTCATAAAACACTGGCTTAATGCAATTTTGAGTGGTTCACTTGGAGAATTAATACATAGTTCAACTACTCTTCCGAGTTTTTCTGTTAATTCTTCATTATCCATTGCCGTCACAACTATATTCTCAACTTTTGCTCGTACACCTAAAATATCAGTAATTCTTCGAGATAACTTTCTAAAATTGTCATCTTTCCAAATACTAAGTTCTCCCTTCTCTTTAAATTCAATAATTTGCTCTTCGACAAATTCGTAATTTAAAGTAGATAAGCCCAAAGAATCCAATCCTTTTTCGATTTCTTCTAACGAAATAGTATACTTTTCACTCACTCTTCCTTGTATCAGTAATTTTACGATTTGTGTTCGTACAGAATTGTAATCAGTCTTCTTCACTTCTTCCGAACAATCATATATTATTTCTGGAATCGTACACTTATTAACTTGCACAAGAACAGGTTCAACCCAATCATTCTGATAAACAGCTGCAACACCTCTCTTAAGCTTTGACAATTCCTCAATCTGGTCTTCATCCAAACCTGCTGCATAACCAACTAATTCTCTATCACTCTTATCTGGCAATCGCAGAATAATTTTTGTATTTGTATTTCTAATTACAGACATATCTAACAATCCCGGAGACTGATCTGCAATTATAAATCCTTCTCCATAAGTTCTCATTTCCGCTATAGAATTTGCCAATAATTCTACCGATTTACCAAGCAGATTCGCTCCTTCAGCTGATTGCTCTGTAGAAGTTCTCTTCAATAGGTTATGTGCCTCTTCAAGTACTGTAATATGTGCCAGTGGGCTATTAATTCGTCCTGAAGACATTCTATACTCGTTCAATTTCATAACAAGAATCCCCATAATTAAAGATTTTGTTTCAGTTGAACCCACTCTGCTTAAATCGACGATAACACTCTTATCAAACAGTTCTTTATCGCTCAGGTCATCATCACAAAAAATTAAACTGTTTAGACCATTTGTCAATGAACGAACTCGTGTCAATAATGCTCCTGAATAATCTCCCTTGCAATCTGCAGAATATTTTGATTCATTAATTACAATTTCAATTTGCTCCAACAAGTCAGCAAAATTTGGATATTTATTGGACTTATTATTAACAGAGGTACTCATATTCCAACCTGCTGCCTCGTATGCTTTTTCCATTGCTTCTTTTAGTATTGCCGGCATAGCCGCATACATAGGCCAGCATACATTAAATATTTCAACCAACCTATCCATATGTTCCAACACATGAACATCTTCCGGAAAACGAAATGGATTAATTCTTAAGAGAGTAGTTTTCTTTGGATTCGTACCATATACTTTTACATCAGGAAATTGACCAAACACATTTTTATACTCTCCCTTTGCCGGTTCAACTACCAGAAAAGGTATTCCATATACATTTCTGAGTTGATTTAGTATCTCATAAACTGTATTACTTTTTCCAGAACCAGTTGAACCCGTAACGAATGTATGCATCGTTAAGGAATTACAATCTATATTTACTTCTGTTTCCGTTTCTGCACCCATGCTAAATACCTTGCCAAGGCAGAAATCTTTACTATGTAATTTTTTATTATACTGCACTACCTCCTTGCCAAAATCAGCATGTTCAATTACAGGGAATCCACACACCGATTTTCTTGGCAGTCCCATTTCTATAGCAAGTTCATTACTACTCACTAATGAGGATGCAGTAACTGGCACACTAATACTATCAGAATCGTATTCAAATACTGGATGTATAAAGTTTGTAATATAATCTCTTAGTATTGGTAACTTATCTGCATTTTGTTTACCCCAAAAATTAATTGAGGATGTCTCAAGCCCTGACTTTTCACCTTTCATCAGTGCTTTGTACGTTCCAGCTGCCATCTCCGCTGTTTCTTGACTATCTGAAAGGAAATATGCTGCACATTCCCACATTCCGATGCTTTCACATTCATCAATTCTTTTTAACTGCTCATCGATACGCTGCAAAGTATTCAATAAAGACTTATTTTGCAATGTCAATTGCATTGTATCTGATTTTCCAGTTGTAATACCCTTAGTATGTGTTTCGTTCTCGGACTCATTCTTTGTTTCAGTATCCGTTTCTCCTTGCGTAATATTTTCATTTTCTGTGAAGTTCTCACTTGTACCAGTTCCGTCAGTCTTTGTTTTTGGATTATATGCACTTAATCCCATTTGACCTACAGCTATAGCTCCAGCTACAGCCACACTTGCACCACCTGTTAATGGAGCAGCAACCAAACTTGCAACCCCCAGTGCCGCTGTACCTATACTTTTTGCCAACGCTCCTAATGTATCTGTTTTCGTCGTTGAATGATTCTCCGATGTTCCCTTTGAATGACTAGAACCCTTCTGTATTGAACTATTAACAGAATGCGATGAACCAATCGAAGTACCATGCGAAAACGCATCTGAAATGTTTAAAGCAGTATTTGTCCCATAAGACATTTGCATATTTGCAAATGGTGAAAGTTGCGTGTATATCATTTCATATGCTTGCCTTGTTTCTTCAAGTTGTACCGAATCTGCACTTTTCGCTAAAACTATAGCAGTGTATTTTTGCCCCTGCATTGCAAGAGCTAGTTTTTCTAATCCTTGAATAAAAGTTTCATTATCCTTAAATTCCTTATCCTTATTCTTAGCTACACATGAAACACTTGTTATATTTTTAGTCGCAATATTACCAAGGAACTCTTCCGCAACCGGATCTAACAAATCTTCCGTCTTTACACCTGGGAACTGACCGCAAAGAGCGTTTTTCAGCGTGTCTTTTAAAGATTTTGTCGTCCGTTTATCATCTAAAGAACGTACTCCCATATAAAAATCTGTCTTTTGCCCATTACTATCAACCACAATAAACACGCCACAATTCAAGTTTTGTACGGAATTAAAAACTGAAGCAAATTTATATGTTGAATACTCATTATTCTGATATACCATCTCCGTAATTCTAAATAGTCTTATGTCACTAATCTTCTTCAAACTATCGTCTAGTGGTATAATCTCTAAGTCTGTAAGATTATGTAGGTATTTTTTCAAAATAATGTCGTCAACAAGTTTATTAGCTTCAACTAAGCCCGCCTGCAATTTTTCGTATTCTGGCACAATTGTCTTCGGTTCATTTTCAATTATTTCATTAGTAGGCAGCACTTCCGGAACATCATCGTCATTCTTTCTTAAAACCACCGTATCACTCATACACTAGTCACCTCCATTCGTTATTACCGCAACTGCAACGCCACCTACTACGGCACCAGCTATAGCTCCTCCTACTACAGTTACCCCAGTTGCTGATGCAATAACGCCACCTACCACGGCTCCAGCCACAGCTCCTGTCGCTATTTTTGCTCCTCGATATCTACCACTTATCTGATCCTGACGTTTTTGCTCCTCATAACTCATATTCCTCTTAACTTCTGGATTATTTGATGCTTTACTCTCATTACCATTTACAAATTTTGTTACAGGACGTAAATATCTAATAACAGACTTAAGATGATTAATCCGTTCATGCGAGAAATTACTTACCACTTGTACCATCTGTTTGCTCATATAATCATCGTTCCAGTTTGATTCATCCGTTTCCAATGGCCGACCGTCAAATGGCTCATATAAGCCTTCAACGGAGGATGCGACCTCATCCATCTCTGTAAACTCTCTAAATGTCGGATCAACAAGCAAACTATCACTCATCATTATGCGGAGTCGACGTATATTCTTATCTTTTACTGCATCATAAAACGCATTTGTCAATGCCATTTTTATCCCTCCTATACTTCTAATATTGATTCAACTTTCGCCTTGATTTCTTCTAACCATTTCAGTTTCTGCTCAGTTTCCTTAATTCGCTCCTCAGCTTTCTCTTTATCTGTTGCATAATTTTCTAATTCTTTCAATTTACGTTTCAAGACATCATCAAGTCGTTTAAACTCCTTATTAAAAGCTGCCGCTATCCTATTAGACTGTTTCAACGCATATGATTTCGCATTATCACCATTTTCATATACAATTTCCTGTACAGGAGTAAGGAACTCTTGCGCAAGCTCGGATGCATCTACATACTTAACTGTTTTATACTTAGTTCTGTAATATCCCTTTTCTTGAAACCATGTCCAAGGCTTATACCATTTTTTATCAGTATTTTCTACCCATTCTTCTCCGTCCTCCACTTCTTTTGACTGAACAAGTTTCTTAATAGAAAAATCATCACCCACATTAGTAACACTTCCACCGATCAATTTTAAAGGGTCGATAGTTATGCCGGTTATTCCCGTTTTGTCCAATTCTTCTGTTAATGAAGCTAATTTCTTTTTATACTCTTCCAACAAAGCATTACTTGTATTAATTAGATTTTCTCTTAATAATTCATCTAATTCAGTTTGAAAATCAGGTTCTAATTTCTTGGCAAATTTTGCTAATCTCGAAACTTCATCTTCTGCTTCATCAATGTCCAGTTCTTCACCACGTACCTTGTCAATTCTTTGAATTATACGATCCTTGTATTTCTTTACAATATCTTCAATTACATCTCTTGCATCATCATTTACCTTAAGAACCGCATCATCTACCGCATCTTTAAATTTCTTAGCTGATTTTACATCATCAACATTCTTTCTAATGTTTTCGATATGTGCTACAATACGTTCACTTTCATCTCTATTCTCCGCAAGTTCCTTTTTTGTTTCCTCAAAACAACCTACTTCTTCTAATTTGTGCATAAAGGTATCAACAATATTTCTGATTTTCGCTGTTTTTGCATATTTCTGTACATACTGACGAATAGCCGCTTCTATTGATACTACTCCTGTATGAATTAATGCTTCCGCATTGGCATCTCCCGCATCTTTTGCTACTGACAAAGACTCATTGATTTGTCCCCTAATACTTGATGGCAATGAAGCATAGTTTTCAAAATGCAGTGTCTCATTTCTATTCAGCTTTCTTACTTTCATCTCAGTCTCGTCAATAGTGTCTTCATCTACTTCTACACCATTTTCAATCAATCTAATATTCAATGCCGGCAATGCTGCTGCGGGGAAGAGATTAGGATTATTGATACCATGTTTTTTCAAATAAGCTCTGATTCTATCTAATGTTTGTTCTGTATCTCCGTCCTCTTTTTTTCTATCATCCATCTTGTTAACTACAAATATGAATCTGTCTTTTGATTGTTTGCCCCCAACTTTCATACTGTCTGCTACTCTCTGAAGCAATGCGTTATCATCATCAGAGCCAAAAGTGCCTTCCATAATATACAATACTAAAGACTTTGAGGATTTACTCAAAAACTCACTCTGAACTTTTTTATGTTCTGGATCACGCGAATTGTTTGGACCAGGTGTATCAATCAATACAAGTGAAACGTCTTCTGCTGATACAAAAGGAATATCTCCATTAACTTTGATTACAGATACTTTATCATCATCATTCAGCCTTGACATAGTTTCATATGTTAATTCCTCATGAGATTCTATCATTCTATTATCCTTGTCATAAACTTCTGCCTGCCATGTATGAGCACCGTCTGTTACATCCTTAATTCTTGTAATAATAGCAGTACATGCTTCTTGCTTTGAAGGCATTAATTTACTTCTTAACATCGAATTTATCAAAGTAGATTTTCCTGCACTCATCGTTGCTACAACGCATACTTCAAAATCACTGCTTTTTGCATGTTGAAATGCACTAATTATTTCTACATCACGTAATTCCTCAAAAGGTCCCTCCTGTATTTCAGCAAAAACCTGTTCAATTAACGCTTCCTTATCAGCAGTTTCTTTTGCCGGTTTTCTATCTAATTTCGCTGTCAATTCTCCCTTTTCATATGCATGAGTAAATACCTCTGTTAAATCTTCAAAATCAAGCAAAGTTCCGTGAAATACAACATCAAAATCAGTATCATTATATTCGTCAATCAAAATCTGGGGTAACTCTTCAACCCATTCCTGCAGTCTTGTACCTGGAATGATTTTTTCTCCTAGCTTGCTATTTTGTGCTAGCTTTTTTCCATCAACAGTTACTTCAGTTTCCAATTTGTACGGATTGTACTTGATAAACACCTTTTTCATACAGCACCTCCAAATAATATTTTTTCTAAACCGTATAGCCCGCATCGCTTGCTCATTATCATCAGTTCACTATCAGCATCTTCAGGTGTCGAATTACTATAGTACTTCGTAAGATCATAAGCAGGTTTACTAAATTTTTTTACATAAAGCTGATATTCATCTTCTTCGTCATCAGACAATTTTTCATTGAATGCTTTCATCTTAAGTAACAACGCAAAATACGCAGAGAATGGGCAAATTATCGGATTGTCATAACCCAACGAATACAAATCCTTCTTAACTCCTTCAATACTTTCTAAAATGTTATCTTCTGATTCATGAAAGTCATCTATTTTGTTTAATACAAATATTACCTTGTCCTTATCTACATTGTTAACAAACCATTTCAAATAAGCCATTTCCTCTTCAGTGCCCAGCTTATTTGCATTAAGAACATATATCACCTTGTCAAATTTTTCGTTTGTTAAGGCTTTTTTCGTTATTCTTCCATGATTTCTATTGATTGCAGAATTCACACCTGGCGTATCAATAAGACACACTCTTTTGCTACAGGTATCGGGTGTCCGAAAATATGTAGCAATTCTACTATCATTCTGCCAAGAAATATTCTCCAATTCACTTTCTGTAGCATCGTAAAAACATTCTTCATTACTTAAATATGTCGTATTATCCTCAAATGGTTTGTTATAAATATAGCACGTATTACCCGTACATACTTCTTGCGATGTTTTGGCAATTTTTTTCCCGATAATCGCATTTATAAGCGTCGATTTTCCTGCACTCATAGTAGCAGATACAATTATTCTCTTCTCTACTAAATCAAAAAAATTCCAATTACTCTTTACTTGACTAATTAAATTTTCTGACCATAAAAATCTTGTAATATTGCTCTGCACTTCATTTAATATGGTATAAAATTCAGCAATACTATTTTGTTGACTCTTTTGAATAAATGATGCTATGTACAAATAGGCTTTTGCTACTCTTTCTTTATCAACCAATATCAGTGCGATATCGCAAAGGATGCCGTATCTATACTTCTTTCTCCATGGCATATATTGACAATTAACAATTTCATTTATATCTGCTTTCAACGTTGATTCATCAACTTCTATGTCAGGGGTACCAATTAGTAACATCCCATACTTACTCAATCTTGTCCGAACAAATTCATCACTATTTTGATTTAAGACAACATACCTTAACACATTATAATATTTCATTCGCAAATTCTTTTTTACATTCCTCATTGGATGTTCTTGTATATTCAACGACGAAACAAACAAAGAATTCTGCATACCCACGGTAACTTTTGTATTTTCACTCTCTTTACGAATCAATAATTCTCGAAATATTTCATAAAGAGAACTCTCTAACTCTTGTCTATCCATAAATCCTCCTAGTAGCATCTGGTTTCATTTATGAAATCATCTCTATCATTTCCCCTTGACTTCGAATCCACATATCTATACCATCTCCGAATACTTCTGCTTCTATGATAATTCCATCTTCATCTTCTGATTTCACAACTGCTGTTGGTAATTTATCTAATATTGCATCCGTATCGCATCCTTTATACCTAAACTTTACCTTCTTTAACTTACCACCGTACATGAATTGTACTCTTTTTCTAAATTCGCCCTCCTCGAATCTGCTACTATACGGAATATGAAACTTTTCGTTACATATTTTTAATTTTTGTATTCTATCAACTCGATATATTGTCGGAAAAGAATCATTGATTACATCAAAGTCTTTTTTTACTTCTTCGTCATCAATAAATGCAGTTACATAAAAGTAGTATTCAGAAAACATTATCGCTAATGGCTTTAGTTTTCTATTAACAATCTTCTTATCTTTTATACGCTCATAATCCACTTCAATATAATTGCAATTTCTTATTGCTTGTCCAATATCCCATAAAGTATCTAAAAATTGTGACTGATGTCTCGGTTCGACATAATGAAATTCTTCATTTGCAATGAGTTCTTTAACTATTTTCTGATTTCTTTTAGGAACACAACAGGATATTAATTTATCTAGCATTTCTTGCATTTCTATCTTAGAAAACGCCCTGCTTTCAAGAAGAATTTTACATATTGCTAGTATTTCACTATTTGATAACTTCAATTGATATACTTGCTCCAGTTTATAACCCTTCTCATATCTATCATAAATAATTGAATTTATTATCCCACTATTCTCCACTTCAGTTTCCAGAAAATTTCTTATATCATCAATATCCCTTTGAATTGTTCTCTCATTTACACCATACCTTTGTGCTTCTTCCGTCTTGCTAACTATGTATCCACCCATTAGTCTGGTATAAATTCCAAGTGTTCTATCAACCTTGCCATTATCCATAACTTGTCCACTCCTATTCTGCTTGACTAATTG
>CANPET010000036.1 GCA_947573465.1 uncultured Eubacterium sp. | reverse complement strand
GGTATGGAGAATATGTCAATGGCTCCATATGCATTACAGCAGGCTAGATTCGGTTACAGAATGAACAATAACAAGATTGTAGATACAATGGTAAATGATGCTTTAACAGATGCATTCAATGATTACCACATGATGATTACAGCTGAAAATGTAGCTGAACAGTGGAATATTTCAAGAGAAGAATTAGATGAATTCTCAGCAAATTCACAGCAGAAATGTGAAAAAGCTATGGCAGAAGGAAAGTTCAAAGACGAAATCGTACCAGTTGTTGTTAAGAACAGAAAAGGCGATATCGTAGTAGATACAGATGAAGGACCAAGAGCCGGAACAACAGCAGAATCACTTGCTAAATTAAGATGCTGTTCAGGTAAGGCTGACGGTGTTATCACAGCTGGTAATGCATCAGGTATCAATGATGGTGCAGCAGCAGTTGTAGTTATGAGCGAAGAAAAAGCAAAAGAATTAGGTGTTACACCGATGGCTACATTTGTTGGTGGAGCACTTGGTGGTGTTGATCCATCAATCATGGGTGTTGGACCAGTTGCTTCCACAAGAAAAGTTATGGAAAAGACAGGCTTAACAGTTGCTGATATGGATTTAATCGAAGCAAATGAAGCTTTCGCAGCACAGTCAGTAGCAGTTGCAAGAGATTTAGAATTTGATATGAGCAAAGTAAACGTAAATGGTGGAGCTATCGCACTTGGACATCCGGTAGGAGCTTCAGGTTGTCGTATTCTTGTTACATTACTTCACGAGATGCAGAAGAGAGACGCTAAGAAGGGTCTTGCTACGCTGTGTATCGGTGGTGGAATGGGCTGCTCAACAATCGTTGAAAGAGACTAAGTGAAAATATGCTGGTTTGGGGGTATTCTGCCTTCAAACCGGTTTGTTATGTAAAAACAGGTAAAATAAAGGAGAAGTAATATGGAATTTATTACATATGAACAGGATGGATTTGTTGGTGTTATCACTATTAATCGTCCGAAGGCATTAAACGCTTTAAATAGTCAGGTTCTTGAAGAATTAGATGCTGCACTTGATGCAGTAAATCTTGATGAAACAAGAGCATTGATTTTAACAGGTGCTGGTGAAAAGTCATTTGTAGCAGGTGCTGATATTGGAGAAATGTCTACACTTACAAAGGCTGAGGGTGAAGCATTTGGTAAAAAAGGAAATGATGTATTCAGAAAGTTAGAGACATTCCCTATTCCTGTAATTGCTGCAGTAAACGGATTTGCTCTTGGTGGTGGATGTGAGATTTCAATGAGTTGTGATATCAGAATCTGCTCAGATAATGCAGTCTTTGGTCAGCCGGAAGTTGGTCTTGGAATCACACCGGGATTTGGTGGAACACAGAGACTTGCAAGACTTGTTGGACCAGGTATGGCAAAACAGATGATTTATACGGCTAGAAATATCAAAGCTGATGAAGCATTCAGAATTGGTCTTGTAAATGCAGTCTATCCACAGGAAGAATTGATGGCAGCTGCAAAGAAGATGGCAGCAGGTATCGCTATGCAGGCACCGATTGCTGTCAGAGCATGCAAGAAGGCTATTAATGATGGTCTTGATGCTACAATGGACGATGCAATCGTAATTGAGGAAAAATTATTCGGAAGCTGTTTTGAGACAGAAGATCAGAAGGCTGGAATGGGTAATTTCCTTGAGAAAGATAAAGAAAAGAAATTAAAGGTTGTACCTTTTAAGAATTGCTAATTGTGATGAACCACGAAACGTAATCAGGCGTATGGTGGATAAAATATAAAATTAATTTTGGAGGAAAAAAGATGAAAGTTGGAGTAATCGGTGCCGGCACAATGGGCCAGGGAATCGCAAAGGCTTTTGCTCAGGTTGATGGATACACAGTAGCATTGTGTGATATCAAGCAGGAATGGGCTGAAGGTGGAAAAGACAAGATTGCAAAAGGTTATGCAAGACTTGTAGAAAAAGGAAAAATGACACAGGAGAAGGTTGATGATATTTTAAACAGTATCACACCGGGACTTAAGGAAGATTTATGTGCAGACTGTGATTTAATCGTTGAAGCTGCATTTGAGAACATGGAAGTAAAGAAAACAACATTTTCTGAATTAGATAAGATTTGTAAACCGGAATGTATCTTTGCTTCAAATACATCATCTCTTTCTATTACAGAGATTGGAAATGGTCTTACACGTCCAATGATTGGTATGCATTTCTTCAATCCTGCAGATAGAATGAAACTTGTAGAAGTGATTGCCGGTGTAAATACACCAGAAGAAACTGTTGCAGAAATCAAGAAGATTTCAGAAGAAATTGGAAAGACACCTGTACAGGTAAATGAAGCAGCAGGATTTGTTGTAAACCGTATCTTAATCCCAATGATTAATGAAGCAGCATTTATCAAGATGGAAGGTGTTTCAGATATCGCAGGTATCGATGCAGCAATGAAACTTGGAGCGAACCATCCAATGGGACCATTAGAATTAGGAGATTTTATCGGTTTGGATATCTGCCTTGCAATTATGGATGTTCTTTATAATGAAACAGGCGACAGCAAATATCGTGCCTGCCCATTAATCCGTAAGATGGTACGTGGTGGAAATCTTGGTGCTAAGAGTGGTAAGGGATTCTATGTTTATAATGCAGATAGAACCAAAACACCAGTAGATGCACAGTAATATAAAAATTTATACATGGAGGAATAAGAAATGGATTTTACATTAAGTAAGAAACATGAAATGGCTAGAACTCTTTTCAAAGAATTCGCTGAGACAGAAGTTAAGCCTTTAGCTCAGGAAACAGATGAGAATGAACAGTTCCCTGTAGAAACAGTTGAAAAGATGGCAAAATATGGTTTCCTTGGTATTCCGGTTCCAAAGGAATATGGTGGACAGGGATGTGATCCTTTAACATATGCTATGTGTGTTGAAGAATTATCAAAAGTATGTGGTACAACAGGTGTTATCGTATCTGCACATACATCACTTTGTATCGATCCTATTATGACATATGGTACAGAAGAGCAGAAGAAAAAATACGTAACTCCACTTGCAAAGGGGGAGAAGTTAGGTGCTTTTGGTCTTACAGAGCCAGGTGCCGGTACAGATGCACAGGGACAGCAGACAAAGGCTGTTTTCGATGAAGCTACAAATGAATGGGTATTAAACGGTTCTAAGTGCTTTATCACAAATGGTAAATATGCAGATGTTTACATCGTAATCGCTGTAACAGGTAAGATTGAAAAACGTGGTAGAATGATGAAAGAAATTTCAGCATTCATCGTTGAAAAAGGAACACCAGGATTTTCATTTGGTACAAAGGAAAAGAAAATGGGTATCCGTGGTTCAGCAACATACGAATTAATCTTTGAAGATTGCCGTATCCCAGCTGAAAACTTACTTGGGGCTAAGGGTAAAGGTTTCGGTATCGCAATGCATACACTTGATGGTGGACGTATTGGTATCGCAGCTCAGGCTCTTGGTATTGCAGAAGGTGCTCTTGAAACTACAATTGAGTACGTTAAGGAAAGAAAACAGTTCGGTAGAGCTATCGGACAGTTCCAGAATACACAGTTCCAGTTAGCTGACATGGCTACAAAGGTAGAAGCTGCTAAGATGTTAGTATACAAAGCAGCTATGGCTAAGGCTACTCAGAAGGTATATTCAGTAGAAGCTGCACAGGCTAAATTATACGCAGCAGAAGTTGCTATGGAAGTAACAACTAAGGCTGTTCAGTTACACGGTGGTTATGGTTATATCAGAGAATATGACGTTGAAAGAATGATGAGAGATGCTAAGATTACAGAAATCTACGAAGGTACTTCAGAAGTTCAGCGTATGGTAATCTCTGCAAACTTATTAAAGTAATAGGAGGTACTAATCGTGAAAGTTATCGTATGTATAAAGCAGGTACCTGATACAAAGGGTGGCGTACAGTTTAACCCGGATGGTACATTAAATAGAGCTGCAATGCTTACAATCATGAATCCGGATGATAAGGCAGGTCTTGAAGCAGCACTTAGATTAAAAGATAAGTACGGCGCAGAAGTTACAGTTCTTACAATGGGACTTCCAAAGGCAGAAGATGTACTTCGTGAAGCTATGGCTATGGGCGCTGACAATGGAATCTTAGTAACAGACAGAGTTTTAGGTGGTGCTGATACTTGGGCTACATCTACAACAATCGCTGGTGCTATTAGAAATATTGAGGATTACGACATTATTATTACAGGTCGTCAGGCTATCGACGGTGATACAGCTCAGGTTGGACCACAGATCGCTGAACACCTTGGACTTCCAGTTATTTCATATGCAGAAGGCATTGAAGTAGAGGGAGACAGCGTAATCGTTAAGAGACAGTATGAAGACAGACATCATATGTTAAAAGCAAAGATGCCGGTTCTTATTACAGCTCTTTCAGAATTAAATGATCCTAGATACATGACTCCGGGTGGAATCTTTGATGCATGTGATGCAGAAATTACAACTTGGGGAAGAAAAGATTTAGTTGATGTTAATGATGGAGATTTAGGTCTTATGGGTTCACCTACAAAGATCGCTAAGGCTTCTGATAAGGTAAGAAAGGGTGCAGGCGAAAAGGTTGCTCCAGATTCACCGGAAGAAGCAGTAGATTACATCATGGACAAATTATTAACAAAACACGTTATTTAGTAGAGAGGAGATTATAATTATGCAGAACATTAATTTAGAAGATTATAAAGGCGTATATGTCTTCGCTCAGCAGGTAGATAACGAATTAAGCGGTATCGCATTCGAGTTACTTGGAGAAGCAGGAAGACTTGCAAAGCCATTAGAAACAGAAGTTACAGCAGTACTTCTTGGAAAAGATGTTAGTGGTCTTGTAGATCAGTTAGCAGAATATGGTGCTGATAAGGTTATCGTTGTTGATGACCCTGCACTTGAAACATATAGAACAGAGCCATATGCACAGGCTTTGACAGCAGTAATCAATGAATTCAAGCCAGAAATCATGTTAGTAGGTGCTACAGCAATCGGTAGAGATTTAGGTCCTACAGTTTCAGCTAGAGTAGCAACAGGTTTGACAGCTGACTGTACATTATTAGAGATTGGTGATTTCCCAATCAATCCAATTCCAGGAAAAGAGCAGAAGCACAATCAGTTACTTATGACTCGTCCTGCATTTGGTGGAAACACAATCGCTACAATCGCTTGTCCAGATCACAGACCACAGATGGCAACAGTTCGTGCAGGTGTTATGCAGAAGGCTGAGCCTAAGGCAGGTGCAAAGGCAGAAGTTATTAACTTTGATGCAAAATTAGAAGAAAACAGCAAATATGTTGAAATTCAGGAAGTTATCAAGGCAGTTACAGAAACAGTTGATATTATGGACGCTAAGATTTTAGTATCTGGTGGACGTGGTGTTGGTTCAGCAGAAAACTTCAAAATGCTTGAAGACCTTGCAGAAGTTCTTGGTGGTGAAGTTTCATGTTCAAGAGCTGTAACAGATAACGGCTGGTTACCAGTTGACAGACAGGTAGGACAGACAGGAAAGACTGTACGTCCACAGGTTTACTTCGCAATTGGTATTTCAGGAGCTATCCAGCACGTAGCTGGTATGGAAGAGTCAGACTTAATCATCGCAATCAACAAAGACGAAGATGCTCCAATCTTTGACGTAGCTGATTATGGTATTGTTGGTGACTTAAACAAAATAGTTCCACAGCTTACAGAAGCAATCAAAGCAGCAATGAACAATAAATAGATGACGCAAAGCTTTGAGTAAAGCGACTAATAGGCGTGAAACTTTGAGTAAAGCGACTTAATAAAAGAAAAAAGAGAACCTCGAATCATGCTTGCATGAATGAGAGGTTCTCTTTTTTCTTTTATTGCGACATTTTACGAATGTCGCGCGCAGATTGACCGAAGGTCAAGATGCTAAGTCGTAGTGAGAACAATTCAAAGAATATTTTACGAATGTCGCGCGCAGATTGACCGAAGGTCAAGATGCTAAGTCGTTTAGTAGCACACTTTTCTGTTCAGAGAGTTTCTCTAATCTTTTGTTAAACTATCAAACTCACGGAAATAACCAATTACACGTATTTTTTTCTAAACTGTCAAATATACGTGTAAAATCTCTTGAGATTTCTGGTAAATGAGAATAAATTACACGTATTTTTTTCTAAACTGTCAAATATATGTGTAAAATCTCTTAAGATTTCTGATAAATGAGAATAAATTACACGTATTTTGTTCCAAACTAATCAAATATACATGTAAAAGAGTTTGGAATCCATGTAAAAAAGTTTTTTCTTGAAACAACTATACTACTGTGGTGTATAAAACAAAAGGAGAAATAACATGATTATATATCACGGCAACAATAAAATAATTAAAAATCCTAAGTCTGGACTAGGAAAAATGCATAATGATTATGGACAGGGATTTTATTGTACGGAATCTATAGAGTTAGCAAAAGAATGGGCATGTGATCGAATGAGGGATGGATACGCCAATGCTTATGATTTAGATATGAAAGATTTAAAAGTATTGAATTTAAATGATGAGAACTATACTGTACTTCATTGGCTTTCTGTTTTAGTACAGAATCGCACATTCAACGGAAATAATGATATGGAGATTATGGCAAAAGAGTTTTTAATTAAGAATTATAATGTGGATATTGATAGTTATGACATAATAAAAGGGTATCGTGCAGATGATTCCTATTTTCGATTTGCGGAAGATTTTTTAAATAATACAATAAGCATACAGAAATTAGAAGAAGCGATGCACTTAGGAAAATTAGGTGAACAGATTGTATTAAAAAGTCAGAAAGCGTTTGAAAGGATTCGATTTTTAAAAGAAAGGTCAGAATATGCTGACAGTAGTATTTATTATGCAAGAAAACGCAATCGGGATGAACAGGCACGGGCTCATTATAAAGAAATAAAAACAGATATATTATCAGGTACTTTTATTAGAGACATTATGAAAGATAGTATGATGTGAGAGTCAAATGTATAAGTAAGCTGTTTTATTTGGCTCGTTACCCGTAGAAATAAAGGAGAGGTATGAGAGAATGAATGATGAGTATATTGGAGGAATGAAAGGAACATTTGGAGTAATGTTTGATTATGCCATAAATCATTGCAGCCTGAACGGAGATGAATTCATGGATATGATGATATGCTCCGGAATTGCAAATCAGATAGAATATACAAATCCTAAGTTTGTAGCAGGAAGGTCAGGAATAGAATTAGCCAGAGATATTGCAGATGAAATCGGTTATGACTTAAAAGAGGATAATAGAGAAATAGCTGTAGATTCAAGAAGTGCAGATTATTGGTGTGGGTGGGCTTTGATTCAATATCAAAATTATAGTGGACTTAGTTTTAAACAAATACACAGACTGATAAAATATAATGAACTGTTAAATATGTACCCAAAGTATCATCAGATGGATATTACAAAATTATATGATTATTTAGACATTTTACAAGGAAAGAGGAAAAACTTACTGAAAAAGCATAGAGAAGCGGCAGGGTTATCGCAGTCGGAATTAGCAGGAAAAAGTGGCACAAGTCTTAGAACTTTGCAGGCATATGAGCAGGGAGTAAAAGACATTCGAAAAGCTCAAGTAGAAACGGTAAAAAATTGGCAGAGAGTATTGGGTGTGAGATTGATGATATCATATAACTTTATAAAAAAGAATAGGTGCATAAGTATATTTCGGCTAATTTTAAATCAGAATTAATATTAGCCGAAAATCAAGAAGAAATTATGAAATATATTATAAGAAGGATTACTAAGTACGTGAGGTAATCGAAAAAATAATTTATTTTTAATATTAATAAAAATATTTTTATTAATAGCAAAGTCGTTTTTTGAAAAGGGTTACATTGAAAGCCTTTTTTGCATAGTTTCCCTTTAAAAATAAACAAAAAACGTAAAAACATATCAAAACAAAAAAGAAAAAATATTGCATAGATAAAAATGCTTTTTTTGTGTATAATCCACAGAATTTAGAAACGTTTCTAAACTCTGTGGATTTTTGATTTTTGCTATGTTATGCTAAAAATATATTAAAAGGGAAAGTGTCGAATTATTAGAAAAGGAGAAGGAGTTATATGAAAAGAATTTTAAAAAAAGTAATTTCACTGATACTCTGTTTATCATTGAGTATATGTGGAATTAGTGCAAACAACAATACTGCAAAAGCGGTAGATCGCAGTAAGCCATGGTTGTTATCAGCAAACAGACCAGCATATTCTTCATCGAACAATGGTGGAGATGTGGCAACCTTTGCTACGGATGGCAGACTTGGTACACAGTGGGGTGCAGCAGCTAATCTGGCAGACCAGTGGTTAGATGTAGATTTGGGTGGAAAGGCTGATATAAGCAAGGTCGTTATTAACTGGCAGAATAATGCAAGTTATGGTGTGGCATATCAGATTTTTGTATCTGATGATGAAATTAACTGGACGAAAGTTTACGAGACAACCAGCGGAAATGGTGGTACAGAAAAGCAGGTGCTTCGTGATGATGGAACAGTAGACTATACATATTATCAGGATACGATTAGTACAGATGGTGCCGCAGGATATAAATTGACACAGAAAAATGGACGTTACGTGAGAGTGCTGATTAACTATAGCAAATCTCAGGCTGGTTCTTCAGACAAAAAATCCGGCTGGGGAGCATCTATCAGAGAAATAGAAATCTATGGTATTGGCGATGAAAATTGTAATGAGCCTGTATCTGATGCAAAAAATATTGCTTTAGGAAAAAAGGCAGAGACAACATCTTATGCAACACCTTGGTGGGCATCTACACCTATGGACGGCTCTAATGCAGTAGATGGAAATTATGATACATATTGGTTATCAGAAGGTGATGATAATGTACAGAGTAAATGTAATCAAAGTCTAACAGTAGACCTTGGTGCAAAATATACTTTAGGCCGTGTATTTTTACAGTGGCAGGTTGAGTATGGTAATATCTGGGATTTGCAGGTGTCTGAAGATGGAAAGAATTTTAAGACAGTATACAGACAGCTCCAAGGAAACGGAGAAGATGAAGATATCAGATTCTATGCCGAAAACGTCAGATATGTAAGAATGCAGGGAATTTTGATGGGACGTGGTTCCGGGTATTCTGTTAGAGAATTACAGGTATACGAATATCAGACAGGGGATGAAAAAGTAATAAATACAATCGATAAACTTCCGGAAAAGAAGGTAGTAAATTTAGGAAAAGGAAGTTATGTTATTGATGATGCAAATCTTTTGCAGCCAAGAGAGCCAAAGTATGTATCATCAAAAATTAGTACACCAATTCCATCTAATGACTGGTGGACATCTATTGTATATACACAGTACAGTGATACAATGCCGGCACTTCCTATGGCATACAAATACTCTGCAACAGGATTATCTATGTACTATACAGATGGATTATATAATCGTGCAGATAATGGTGGTATGGGTGTTGACAGCAGACATTTTGATCTTACTGTAAATTCAGCTGATATTACAGGAAAAGCCAGTGCAAAACTAGATGGATATGGTGATTGGTCTGTTAATGTAAAATACAGTGACAATGATACGCCAAAGATGTTAAGTACTTTAATTAAGGGTTCTCCTTATGCATATACAACATTTGCAAATCCTAATTCAGTTGAATTAAGTGTGAGCAATTTAATTAAATTCATGGACAAAAATGGAAATGAAATTATTAAAGAAGATGGAAAAGCAGTAACTGTAGATCATTTTGCTGTGGAAACACAGAATGAAAGCGAGGCACCTGGTGATGGAAATAAGAAACAGTATCATTATTATGGTGTATATATGCCGGAAAATTCTACAGTAACAAAAGTAGGTAATAAATTGAAAATTAAACTTGGAAGTAATCAGAATTATCTGGTAATCGGAGCTTTGGCAGTGGAAGAAGCAATACCATTACTTGCAAGTAAAGAAGAAACAGATAAAATTGCAAATCCGGAATCATTAAGAGATGGCGATGCAGTGAAACAGTTAGAATATATGTATAAATATGCATATTCGTATGTAACAGATACAGTAGTTGATTATAATTATGACGAGGCAGAAGGAATCTGTACAACAGATTATAAGACTACAGTTTCACAGAAAAGAACGGGTACAGGAATTTCAAATACAACTTTAATGTGTATGATGCCACATCAGTGGAAATATTCAAATGATTCTTATGCGAAAGTAAATAATAAAGCTTTAATTTACACATCCAGTAGAGGTGATTTGCGTATTCATGAAGGAAATACCTTCTCATACAGTCAGGAGTTTCATGGAATTATTCCACAGTATACAACACCAAGTGAGTCGAATAGTTACGATAAAGAATGGATGTATGCATATTTGAAACAATTTACGGATACTGCATTAACATCTTACTGGGTAGCAGATCCTTATTGGGAAGGAAAGAAGTCTCATCCGATAGCGATGGGAATATTGATTGCAGAGCAGTTAGGAGAGTATGAGACAAGAGATAAATTAATTGATGTATTAAAGAAGATTATGCAGAACTGGCTGACATATGATGGGGAAGCAGATTACCCATATTATATGTATTACCATACAAGCTGGGGCGCTGTCAGCGGTGATGGTGGTGACCACGGTATGGCAATTAACTTATCAGACCATCATTTCCTGTGGGCATATTTCATATTCCCGGCAGCAGTGTTAGCATCTTATGATGATACGTTTGTTGAAGATTATGGTGAAATGATAGAATTACTTATCAGGGATTGTATGAATCCGGATAAAGATGATATGATGCTTCCGTTTATGAGAAATTTTGATGTATATGAGGGACACTCATGGGCAGGTGGATATGGAGACAATAATAGTGGAAATAATCAGGAGTCAGCATCAGAGGCAACTTTTAGCTGGGCAGGATTATATCTTTGGGGATTGGTTACCGGAAATAAGAAATATGAGAATGCAGGAATCTGGGGATATACTTCAGAAGTAAATGCTATTGAACAATATTGGTTCAATGTTGATAAAGGAACAGAGAGAGACAGCCATAACTGGGCAGCAGATTATGGAACAAATGTTTACGGTGACAGCAATGTAAATAGTATCCCTTATATAGGAATGCTTTGGGGACTTGGTTATACCAATGGAACTTATTTTTCAGGAAATCCATGCTGTATTATGGGAATCCACATGCTTCCGGTCACACCGGCAATTACATAT
>CANPET010000035.1 GCA_947573465.1 uncultured Eubacterium sp. | reverse complement strand
GAGCGACTTGTTTGTATCACTTTTTTCTCCAAAATATTGTGTATTTGTAGTTGTCACTGTGGCACTGCCTTCTCCATCTGAATTTATACCATATGCAACATCACCATTTCCTGCCACATTTCCCGTATAACCGTCCTTACCAATTGTATTTACAAGATTTGCTGTATCAAAATCATAATAAGTACCACAAAGTTCTGATACATTTTCATAAATAGACGGATTAAAGCAGTCATATGAAACGGATGATAAGATATCTGCTCCAGGTGCCGCAATATCTACACTTTTCTTTCCATAGTTAGAAAAACCTGCCAGTTCATCTTTTTCGTTTGATGCAGCAACGGAAATTACGTAATCACTGTCAATATTCGCCGGAATAGATTCAACCATATCATTATCGGTTCCTTCATTTCCTGCTGCGCACACAGAAATAGCTCCCTTTTCACCAACCATATCAATTAATGTTTTTAGAATCTCCGACTCCTCTTCGTCAGCGCCTCCCCAGGAGTTATTAACGGCTACGATATTAACACCTAATTGCTGTGCTTTATAGATATAATTATAGGCTCCGACAGATTCCATTCCGTATCCATAACCATCTTCATCTAAGATTTTCAGTCCCATAATTTTCACATTGTTACTCTTAGCTGTTCCGACAATACCTGCTCCATTATCTGACTTGCCTGCCATAATTCCGGAACAATGACTGCCATGCCCATTATCATCCATAGGGTCTGCATCACTGTTAATAAAATCGTATCCATGCTCACCATATAATTTTTTATTATTGTATGGGTTGTTCCAAACTATATCTTTTAAATCTTCATGGGTATAGTCAATTCCTGTATCAACTAATGCAATAACTCTTTCCTTATTATCTTTATCCGCCAATAAATCTGTGTCCGCATTAATGTCCAATCCTTCTATTCCGGCATTCTGTCCTTTATTATTCAATGCCCACTGATATTTATAATATGTATCATTATAATCTAACTTTTTTATTTTATAGTTAGGTTCTGCATACTTTACGCCACTTTTCTTTTTCAGAATTTTAATTAATTCTTCTGTAGAATATTTATCAGATTTTACAAGAGATACCGATAAATTATTCTTCTGCGAGGTACTTCTCACTTTTATATTCTGGTTACTTTGCTCAAACACGTATGTATCTGCAATCTCCATATCATTGCCTAATACATTACTCATTCTGCTTTTCGCAGATGTACTGGCACTATCATACATAATGATGGCCTGTCCCTCTGCATAGTTCTTGTTTTTCTTTACTTCTTTTGTTTCTTTCACGCTGAATTCTTCCTTTGCCATAACAGGATTCACAGTACCTATCATTGCCAAAGAAAGAACTACAGCTAATGCTTTTGTAAATGTTTTTCTTCCCATACTTTCTGCCTCCTAACATTTTTTTAAGGAGTGCCGCACCCCAGTTAGAAGTACATGCTAAAATTGATTTTTTCTTCCAATCTTCTCCTCATTGAAAAAACACATTTCCATGTATTCATCATATCATTTTTTAACATTTTTACAACATCACTTTTATATCAAAATGCATTTACTCATTAAGTCCCGGAATATTTGGTATTGTTGCAAATCCCTTTGCTAAGTCTTCATCTGTTGGAATATAATCACTCATTATTCCATCATTAAACTTCTCATATGCAAACATATCAAAATAGCCTGTTCCAGTAAGTCCAAATACGATTGTCTTTTCTTCTCCTGTTTCTTTGCATTTCAACGCTTCATCAATTGCAACCCTGATTGCATGACTACTCTCTGGTGCAGGAAGAATTCCTTCCACTCTGGCAAATTTCGTAGCCGCCTCAAAGACTTCTGTCTGTTCCACAGAGGTAGCTTCCATAAGACCATCATCATATAACTGTGATAAAATAGAACTCATTCCATGATATCTTAAACCACCTGCATGATTAGCTGATGGAATAAATCCATTTCCTAATGTGTACATCTTTGACAATGGACAAACCATTCCTGTATCACAGAAATCATAAACATACTTACCACGAGTCAAACTTGGACAGGATGCCGGTTCTACAGCAATAATTCTATAGTCCTTCTCACCTCTTAACTTTTCACCCATAAATGGGGAAATAAGACCTCCAAGGTTTGAACCACCTCCGGCACAACCAATAATAATATCCGGTGTAATTCCATATTTATCTAATGCGGTCTTTGTCTCTAAACCAATAACAGTCTGGTGAAGAAGTACCTGTGACAATACAGAACCTAACACATAACGATAACCTTCCTGTGTTGTAGCTGCCTCCACTGCCTCTGAGATGGCACATCCTAAACTTCCAGTAGTTCCCGGAAATTCTTTTAAAATCTTTCTTCCTACCTCTGTTTTATCGGATGGTGATGGCGTTACTGATCCGCCATAAGTTCTCATAACTTCACGTCTGAATGGTTTCTGCTCATAAGATACCTTTACCATATATACCTGACAATCCAAATTAAAGTATGAACATGCCATAGATAACGCTGTTCCCCACTGACCTGCACCTGTCTCTGTCGTTACACCCTTTAACCCCTGCTTCTTTGCATAATATGCCTGAGCAATGGCTGAGTTCAGTTTATGACTTCCTGATGTATTATTTCCCTCAAATTTATAATAAATCTTTGCCGGTGTATCTAATTCCTTTTCCAGAAAATATGCCCTTACCAATGGTGCCGGGCGATACATCTTGTAGAAATCCTGTATTTCTTCTGGAATATCAAAATATGGTGTTGTATCATCTAACTCCTGCTTAATTAATTCATCACAAAAAACCGGTCTCAAATCATCGAATGTCATAGGTTTTAATGTTTCTGGATTTAACAATGGTGCCGGTTTATTTTTCATATCAGCA
This sequence comes from uncultured Eubacterium sp., assembly GCA_947573465.1. Lineage (GTDB taxonomy): Bacteria > Bacillota > Clostridia > Lachnospirales > Lachnospiraceae > Eubacterium_G. The sequence goes on along the minus strand of CANPET010000035.1, from coordinate 8,336 downwards.
CGCACATTGTACCACTGTTTTGGTAACTCGCTTTCTTCTAAATAAATTTTATATGGAATTTTCTTATCTGCCATAAAAATATGTCCTCCTTATATTGTACTAAAGTAAATTCGTTATAATTTCTGATGATATAATAGCATATTTTTATTTTTAGTCAAAGGGGCTATGTCTGACTAGAGATGAATATCTTGCAACAGTACCATGATTTATAACGCTTTTACTATTTTTACAACATCTTAACAATTAGTTTATTTTTTAAACACAGTTTTACCACAATTTTCTTTTATACTTTGTAACATAGCAATGATTACAGTTGAACTGTAACAACAAACAATAGAGGTTATGTGATGAATAGCGTGCACAATATTCATATAACTTCGTCTACCAATTCTCACTGCAGGTTATCTGCCGTGTTAACATATAAAGTAAAAGGTCTGTAGCAATCTGCCACAGACCTTTTACTTTGATTACATTATTCTTTCTTACAATATATTTCAATGGCATCAGCTACAAATTCTGCACAGCCTTCTCCACATACTTTGTTAATGTTACTTGTGAACTCTCCACCACCAGAATACATCTTTCCAAGACCTTGAAGTATTTCTGATGTACATTGATAAAAATGCTCAGAGATATAATCTTGAAGTTTTTTTACCTGCCTCTGTACCTCAATGCTATCTGTTCTTTTTCTTTTCATCCCAGCGAACTCAATAAAAATCTGCATGAAGTTCTGATAAATTTTCGCCATCTCCTCACTGCTTTTCTCACTATTTTTTTGTTCGAATTCCTGATAGGCTTCTGTTCTTCCCCACTGTTCCTTTGCTTTTTTTGAATACTCATCAATTTTTTTGGTATCAAATACATTAAAATCCATACTTTTTACTCCTGTTCGTTTTATTCCACGAGCAAACCTGATAAGATTCTCCAGATGTTCTTTTTTTAAGGTCAGCAATTTAATCTGCTGTTCTAACGCCTTATTCCTGTCAAATCTATCACTATCCAGAATCTCTCGAATTTCCTTAAGCGGAAACTCCAACTCGCGAAACAATAAAATCTGTTGTAACCTTTCCAATGCTGTATCGTCATACAACCTGTACCCGGCTTCCGTAACTTTTGATGGATGTAATAATCCAATCTTATCATAATAATGTAGGGTACGTATACTTACCCCTGTTAATTTACTTACTTCATTTACTGTTCGCATAGATCTTCCTCCTCGTGTAATCATAGCATAAACTATGATCTAACGTTAGAGTCAAGATTAAATTATGATAACTATGCGTGTTATTAGCGGTCGTTGGACTTACATATTATTATGAGGAAAATCTGTTCAAAAACGGATGGGAAGCACTAACTGCTTCTACTGCTACAAAAGAACTTCCAATCTATAATGTACAGACCGACAAAAAACAGGTTGCCCTTTCCTTTGATGCAGCCTGGGGTGATGTAAGAATGCGCAAGTGAGATTTCCCACTTGCGCATTTATTTATAATATCTTTATTTATCTCCATAAAAACCTTCATCACTATATGATGCCCATTTAAGATACATTTCACGATAGTTTTCTTTTATAAATTCCTGAATCTTTCTTAATTCTCTATCATTTAATAACCCTCTATTTTGAACAACTGTATCTCCATCATCCTTAACAAAGAACTTTGCCGAACCAGCCTCTGTTAATTTACGGTCACTAGCATGAACATGCATACATTCTATAACACAAAATACGGTTTAAATTTAAAATTTTATATTTTCCGTCGCTAGAAGTAAAAGCATAACCATTTACAATAACATCTGCTGTATCTGCAATTTTTTTAACATCAATCATATACAACCCTCACTTTCTTAATAGGCTCTAAAAACTCTTCCGGTTCCATATATAAATCTTTTAAAATAGGAACCAAATCTATATATTCTTCTTCATCTTCGGTGTTGTGCCTATATTTAGCCATTACTACAATATAGCCATTGTTCCATTCTTTTATCTCTGTGTATTTTTCAAGAGAATACGGAGCTTTAAAACGAATCACATAATTTCCAAAAGAAAAAATAGTAAATTTTTCATCACTACTTAATAAAGCTTCTGAATTATTCATTGTTTACCTCCTCTCATTTTCACAATCTATTTTACCTTTCCATTATACACTATTTTATAGCAATACGTAATTTTTTTTAGCCTTGTGCACCTTATTCACAGCAACTCATGTATAATATGTTCTACTATATTATCCATATTACCATATGGTGTACCCTGATTTATATTAAGCACATCTAACTCCTCTTTTGTCACATCCAATCGGTGTACTGCCAAATCAAGTAAATCTCCAATATCACTGTACTGCATATAATGCCACTCCTTCCCTTTCCACATTTCTATAAAAAGGATATGAACTTATCCACTTTTTAAAGTGTTCTTCGTTTTTAACAATCGGCATAATCATTAAATCATTATCCAGATTTATATCAAATGTAATGCTTGATAATTCATCCGAATACTCCTTAATTTCCAGATCATCTAAATTCACTAAAATCATAATGTCAACATCTGATGATTCTGTTGCTTCTCCACGAGCATATGAACCATACAAAATAATTCTTTGTAAACTGCTCCCGTATATATTTTTAACTGCTTCAACATATTCATCAATTATATTTCTAACATCACTCATATACAACCCTCACTTATCTAATAATATTAAATCAAATCAGATTGTTTTTTACAGTGTCAATTTCATCTCTCCAAAATCCTTTTAAATATTTGATAATTTCTTTCATCCCTCGGCGGGCAATAAACTGCAAACTCCGCTAACTTAAAATCATGCTTATACTCTTCAAGTAATTCACTGTATGCCTCTGCCACAATCTCCGGTGGATTACGAAATGCCCCACATCCAAACGCTCCAAGTATTATAACCTCATTTCCATTCGCTTTTGCTATATCAAGAATGCGTCGTCCTCTTTTTAAATGAAGTTCCTTTATCCCTTTCCTGCTTAGCATAGTATTTCCTTTGTAATCACCTGCGTGCACTCTTAAATTCGGAGCAGCACAGGTTATTACATTTACATGATACCAATCCTCTTCCTTCATTATTTCAGGGTGGGCACTATCTGTCTTAAATACCGTCACATCAGGTGTATAAATACAATCATCATTATATAAATAATTTTTTGCCTTTCTGTGAGGTATGTAAAATCCTTTCATAAATTTATCTATATTTAGATTTGCGTATAATGTTGAACACCTGCAAAGACACTCCTCCTGTGCACTGGAACCTCTGGTAACTCCTCCACCCGGATTTGTTGCGGAAGCAAAATTAAGTACACATATTTTTTGTCCCTCGTAATTCATAGCTGCTTCAAGACTTCGTTTTTTTGATACTACTATCTCTATAGGTTTATCACTTTTATTATTACCCTTTTCTATAATATCTTTCTCCAAGAATATTTGTTGCTTCTGTCTGGAATTTCTGATAGCTACTACTAACTTCGCATTATTTCTGCACATTCTCTCTGTATCTTTAAAGATTAAAACATTCTCTTGTCTATTAGTCATTTAATTTTCCCCCCTTCCTATCTTTCGTTTCCTTCTGTTTTTTATTATACCAAATACATCATAATAATTAAACGTTCAATTATTAATGTCATAGTTTGTCTCTTTTCATGAATTTAAAATTTTCATCATAGACTATAACAAGCACTTTGAGGAGAAGCCTATGGCAAATCCAGAGCAAACAAGTTTATTTAAAAGAAGCATACTATGGTTATGCGTGTTATTAGCGGTCGTTGGACTTACATATTATTATGAGGAAAATCTGTTCAAAAACGGATGGGAAGCACTAACTGCTTCTACTGCTACAAAAGAACTTCCAATCTATAATGTACAGACCGACAAAAAACAGGTTGCCCTTTCTTTTGATGCAGCCTGGGGGAATGAAGACACGCAAAATATTCTTGACACTCTAAAGAAATACAAAATTAACGTCACATTTTTTATGACTGGTGGTTGGGTAGAAAGTTATCCAGATGACGTAAAAGCTATTCATAAGGCAGGACACGATCTTGGAAATCATAGCGAAAACCATAAACATATGCCACAATTAGATACCACAGGTATGTGTGATGAATTGAACAAAGTTACCGAAAAAGTTAAAAATCTTACCGGTACTACTATGTGTTTATTCCGACCACCCTATGGTGACTACGACAACAATCTGATTATTCAGGCAAAAAATTGTGGCTATTATACGATACAATGGAACGTGGATAATGACCATACAAATGGAAGAAAATTAAATCTTCCATTTGATATCTATTTTGTCATCATAAACATATATTCTTTCTATGTAGTTTTGAACCACTTTTTTCTTCTCATTAAACGTAAGTTTTTTGAAGGATATTGGTTCTATTTTTTTTGCCTTGCCCTTTTTTGTAAGAATCTTGTTAATCGTATTTTTCTTTTTATCTAACTTTTCTATTTCACTATTTATATATTTCATAGTGACTGCTGATGCATCACTAATAGATTTTATTAATCTGTCAATCTGTTCCTCAATCTTTGCAAGTTCCAATTTGTTTTCTTCCTGATTGATTATCTCAATTTCTTCAACTTCTTCCGCTGCACTTACTGCAATTATTTTCTCTATCTCATCTTCAATTATCTGTTCGACTTCTTCTATATTAATATTAAATTTACTTACCGGACAAATATGACCATTTGTGTGTCCGGAACATATTAAATACTTTTTCGTCCCCTTTACACCCTGATACACCATTACTTTTAATGCATATCCACATTTTCCACATTTAATTAATCCAGTCAGCCACGTATGCTTTCCTGCTCCTGAATTTTTAATCTGAGAGTTCTTGTCCAATTTTCTGTTACACTCAAGCCATACCTTGCTGTCAACAACTCCGGAAATATTTAATAACGAAACTGTTTGATTCGGAGACTTTGTCCAATCTCGTTTACTATTGGATGATATGTACTGTTTCTTTCCTACCACGAATGCAGCATGTTCCCCATTCCATTCTTCGATAGGATTACTAAACTTGTACCCTTTTTCTTTAAAATACATATAAACAAATATATCAGCTTTTACATAAACCGGATTCTTTAACAATCTTGATAAAGATACATTGTTCCAAACAATTTTCTGTACTGTTTCTAATTGCTGACCTATTCTCAACTTTGCCAATTTCCCAAGTGACATATCTTCTTTTGCATACTGCATAAAATTGTCAATCATGATATCTATATCTTTATTTGTTACTAATGTAGGACATTTCATTCCATCATAATAACATGTATCATTTTCAAATCCAAAGGGTGCTGGTCCTCCCGGCCACACTTTTCTTTTGATTCTTTCATAATAATTATCAACGCATCTCTCTGATATTGTTTCTCTTTCTAACTGTGCAAATATCATTAATATGAAAAGCATAGCTCGTCCCATTGGAGTTGATGTATCAAACTTTTCGTTAATTGATATAAAATCCACGTTGTACTTTTGCAATATTTCCCAATGAAATGCAAAATCCAAAAGAGAACGGCTGAACCTGTCTATTTTATATACAATAATTCTTTTAATCTTACCTTTTTTTACTTCTCGCATCATCTGCAAAAAGTCTGGTCTATTGGTATTTTTTCCACTAAATCCTTTATCTTTAAATATCATATATCCATCAGGTGATTTCGATTCCGGAATACAAAAGTTAATTTGTGATTCTATTGAAATACTATCTTTTTTATCTACTGACTGGCGTGCATATATTGCGTCCATATTGTCCTCTTATGCTTTGTTTTTATAATATATGTTTTCATTATTGTTTAGTATTCTTACACATGTTAAATAAATTTCCCTACTTCTTTTTTCTTTTTCTTTTTTGTTGTTTTCTGATAGATAGTGATGTTCAACATTAATTTTGTTCATACAAATACCTCCGTTTACTCTATGTATATTAAATGTAAGAGTTCATTATTACCATTTTTCTTACCATATAACGCCAGGGTGCCAACCTGCATATATCTCTCAATATCTGCCGATGCTTATCGCCAGCGACTCCTCGATTCAAGCCAAGCCGAAGTATCATTATCCCCTCATTGTGTCCTCGCTCAATGTATGGCTGACATTGGTTACCCTTTCTTTTTTACCGCTCACTGTTTTACAGGTCATGGCGAAGATTGGTGCTGCTCTCCAAATCCGGAACGTGCAATTATATGGCTATGAGATTGTCAACGTGCTATGTTCATATTGAACTTACTTGCATTATAGTTTGTTTTGCTAACATTGTCAATATTTATGTTTGTCAAGATAACATATCATTTTATTTCTTTGCCCTTACTGTATAATTAACACTATATTTAGGAGAATTTATTATGAGCGTTATATCTACTCGTTTAAAAGAGTTACGATTTAAAAATAAATATACTCAAGATTATGTTGCATTGCAGATGCATATTGGGCGTTCTACTTATACTCATTGGGAAACTGGAAAATATGTGCCTGATTTAGATAAATTAATCTGCTTATGTAATTTTTACAAAGTATCTGCGGATTACCTTCTAGGCAGGACTGATTCTTTTGACTATGACAACAATAACATTGAAAATGAATTTTCTGATATATCTAACACAAATGAAAATGAAAAAATAACCAATTACTACAATCGCTTAAATGAAGAGAACCAAGACTATATACGTGGTGAAATGGTTAAATTATATAGAGAGCAAGAAAATGATGCTGTAGAAAATACCAGTGAGAAAAAAATTGGTTAACTTTGGTTCCACCGGGACCGAAGTTAGAAATTATAAAAAATAATATTTTTACCAAGGGAACCGAAGGGGCGGTTGGCTTGGCTTCTGAAATATACGAAAGGAGCTGATGCCAATGATTACATATGATGATTTATTCAATTTTGTAATTATGCTTTGTGCGATTATTACTCTTGTATTAGCTATCATTAATGCAAAAAAGTAACGCCCTCTCTCTGCTAAAGGTAGACGTTACTTCTTAACTAACTATCATAACCAGAAGCTAGGCTCAATCTAGCTTTCGGTTCTCTTGTTAAGTATATTATATCAAATAATATGAATTTATCAAGCAAAATAACTTTGGTCCCAGTGGAACCGAAGTTATTTATAGCAAAAGTATGAAAAACGAAAACAACTAAAAAATACTAATGAAACCAAAGGGGGATACTAAATTGAATAATATTATCAAGTCTCTATTTCGTTCTTTTATTAAAACTACAAAGAATGAATACCACGTACCTGAATTTTACGATCTAAATCAACAATCTACTGTTTTTAGGAATTTATACATTAATCGTGATATTCCCACCAAAATCACATTGTTAGAAGAACACGCAGATTTTTTGACAAGTGATGCTATTACGCATCTACACAATATTCAAAAAGGTCTACATGGTGAAAATTTAATTGAAAAAGAATTAAAGAAATTAGCTCTCAATAATTCTATCTGTCTACATAATGTTTTATTGGATAAAGCATCCAATGAACAACAAGGCTCACAATTTGATTTTTTATTAATTACACCAAAATGTATTTTTATTATTGAATCCAAATGGTCTTCATCAAAAGAAATCAAATTTGATAAACATAATTACTATGCAGACAACTGTACTGTATCCAGCCCAAAATCACAATTAGCAAATGAATGGATGAGTTTATATAACACAATAAATTCAAACTCTAATCTATCTTTAAATGACATTCCAATTTTCAGCATATTAGTGTATGCAAATAATGATAATTTGCTAGTTGATGAGAATACAGGAAGCAATGGTCTTGAGCACATATGTAAAATTGATAATTTAAATGCCATCATAATTGAACAATATAGAAAAATTACAAAAGAATATTGTTATTATGATTTAATTAAACTATCTGATTTTTTAAAAGCTACAACTTATAAACATCTTGATGATTACCATCTTCGTTGTAATGCACTGCATGACGATGACTACAAGTTTTTTTCATCAAAATATAAATGTTCCAAACATGATGTAGTTATGCAACCACGTTGGAATGATAAACAGAAAAATTTCTATTTAGTATGCCCTAAAGATGCAGATTGCACTTGTGGAACTCAATCAATTTATAAACCTAAAAAGGAAACCTACAAATGAATTTTCGATTTCAAAAATATTTTATAATTATTATCATTGTAATAATATTATTGCTAACTATACCACAAACTTTACATTCTTGTATAATGGATGATTACAATCAATTAATGGAGCAAGTTGACAAATAAAAAGTAACTTTGGTCCCACTGGGTCCGAAGTTACTTTTTCATTCTTTTTCAACTTTGGTC
>CANPET010000034.1 GCA_947573465.1 uncultured Eubacterium sp. | reverse complement strand
TTCCGGAACCGATGAATCCTAAAATTGTTGCCATAGCAGCATCAAAAGGAATTGAAATTAATCGGACTTCGGTGCAGTTAGAGGGAAGTGATTTTGGACAGGATGTGTTAGTTCTTGTGTTAGATGAGACAAAGAAGCAGGGGATATATGATGACTTTGTAGAAGCAGTCAATGTTTATACTTTAAAAGAATACATTAATGAACAGGGCAGTATTACGAATCCGGATGGTGGAGAGCTGTCGGATTATGCAAAGTTATATGAAACGCTGGATGAGGTTATTATTAAGCTGGCAAATAAGCTTAAGTAGAGACAGTATAATAAAAAATATGTGGAGAAATTATGAGCAGTAAAAGACAGGATTACATAGCGTGGGATGAATATTTTATGGGAGTAGCATCATTATCAGCATTACGCTCTAAAGATCCCAATACACAAGTAGGGGCGTGTATTGTCAGCCCGGATAATAAAATTTTGTCTATGGGCTATAATGGTCTGCCAATTGGATGCAGTGATGATGAATTTCCTTGGAATAGGGAAAGTGATGATCCATATGATAATAAATATTTTTATACAACACACAGTGAGTTAAATGCCATTTTAAATTATCGTGGCGGCAGTTTAGAAGGGGCAAAAATATATGTAACACTATTTCCATGTAATGAGTGCGCCAAAGCGATTATACAGTGTGGAATTAAAACGGTAATTTATGGTGATGATAAATATGGGGATACGTCATCAGTGAAAGCGTCTAAGAGAATGATGGCGGCGGCAGGAGTTGCGTATATCCCATACGAAAAATCTGGAAAAGAAATTAAAATAAAACTATAAAAGTCTTTGTATTTATAGATGGAAAATGATGATAAATAAGAACGAATATAAGCCATATTGAATATTATAAAATGATAAACGATTAGGATGGCTTATGGATTACAGATACGTACCCTTTTATGTTCAGGGAAATGCCGTTACGGGCATTTATTATGGACAGTGGGGAATGGCAGAGGACAGAGATATTGATTATGTAAAAGAAATGTATCCTTTGACATTTTCCAGAATACAGGAACTTGTTGAATTCGAAAGCGACAGACAAGAGTTTGCCGGAAGTATGATGTTTGATGAATATCCGGATAAATTAGGTGTGTTACAAATAGTTAATAGAATATTTGCTAAGATAAAACAGGAAGAGAGTGAATGTACAGAGGGAGATAAATGTACAAAATACCCTGATGACCAGTGGTTAAAAGATATAATAATGGTACTTTTATTAAATGAAATGTATCGAAGACGTAGAAGAAAAAGATATTATTAGAAAAGAATTACAGCGAAAAAGTGCTATATTTGTCAACTTTGTGAAAATGACAAATATAGCACTTTTTATTGTGTGTATAAAAATTGGTTATGGAATTATTTATAATTTATAACGCATAGAAAATAATTGCAAAGAAGTGAAGAATGCTTCCAGCAAGAATAAAGAGATGGAAAATAGAATGCATCCATTTCTTTTTTTTACCTAATCCATAAAGAATCGAGCCAATGGTATATGCAATACCACCGGTAATCAGAAAAAGGACACCTCCCAGAGTCATCACTTCGTATGTTTGCTTAATAAAAAAGATAATTGTCCATCCCATTGCCAGATAGCATATCATAGAGAAAATACTATATTTTTTTAAGTCAACAGCAGTTAAAGTACACGCCAAAATAGCACATCCCCAGACAATACCGAACAATGTCCAGGCAAGGGCAGTATATTTAGGTCTCATTGCAACAAGGAGAACCGGTGTATAGCTTCCGGCAATTAAAAAATAAATTGTACAGTGATCTAAAACCTGCAGTACTTTTTTTCCCATACCGGGACGTAAACCATGATAAACACTGGACATTGTATAAAGTAAAATCAAGGTTGCTCCATAAATACAGCTGGAGACAACTCCGATAGCGCTTCCGGCCTTTGCTGCAGTAATAATACATAATACTAACGCAGCAATACCTAAAGCTCCGCCTACAATATGAGAAACCATATTAAAAATCTCTTCCCCTTTTGAATAGTCGGGTAATTGCCTGTCTGATAATTTTGTTCTTTTATTCATAAAAAAACTCCTTTCTGGCTAACAAAAATCGACAAAAACCACAACATGTAGTTTTCATTACTACATAGAAGTATATCATGAAATTTAGATGTGTCAAGTTGACGAAAATGCAACATTTTTTAAAATATAAATAAAGTCACAAAAAATGTATAGACAAAATCAAAAATGTTTTATATAATGTGAAAACAATCCCCAAGGAAAGGAAGTGAAATAATGAGAATGGGAGTTTTGGCAATTTATGATTTAGAGTCAGGCTATGCTGACAGTTTAATGCAATATATAAATCAAAAACAAAGTATGCCGTTTAAAACAATAGCTTTTACAAATAAAAAAGCATTATATAAGTATCTGAAGGAGAATCATATTGACATATTATTGATTTCAGCGGCAGATATGGAGAAACAATTAGAAGATGAAAATATTGAAAAAATTATATTGTTATCCAATGGAAAAATTTTCTCAGAATATATTGGATATGCATCAATTTATAAATACCAGTCTTCTGAAAGAATAATAAAAGAGATTTTGGATTATTTTGTGGAGGTGCATAGTTGTAGTAAAGTATTGCCGGATGTTTCAAAAGATGTAGAAATTGTAGCAGTTTATTCACCGGTGAAACGTACGGGTCAGACTCTATTTTCTTTGACACTAGGTCAGGTTCTGGCAAATGATTTTGCAACTTTATATATTAATTTAGAGGAGTTTTCTGCGTTTGATAAAATTTTTCATCAAAACTTTGATGGAGACTTATCAGATTTGATGTATTTTTATAAACAGAGTCCGGATACATTACCGATTAAATTAAAGGCGATAGTAAATACACTGCATCAATTAGATTATATACCACCATTAGTTTATTCAAAGGACTTAAGAAATATAAAAACAGAAAAGTGGATAGAATTAATTGAAGCTATTGCAGCTACAGGAATGTATGAAAAAATTATTCTTGATATTAGCAGTATGATAGGGGATATTTTTACGATATTAGATTTTTGTAATAAAGTTTATATGCCGATTATCAATGAAACATTGTCTCTAATGAAGGTATCAGCATTTGAGGAGTATTTATTAAAGAGTGAAAATAATAGCATTTTAGATAAAAGTATAAAGGTTAAAATGCCGTCGGTAAAAATTGATATCGAAGATGAGAGTTTTCTTGATAGGCAGTTATGGAACGAATTTGGCGATTATGTGCGGTCTATATTAAAGGAGGCAGCATAATGATTTTAGACAAGGAAAAAATACGGGAGCATGTTCTTAGTTCGATTGATATGACAAGAGAGCCGGACGAAAAAGAATTACATGAAATTATTGATCAGGTTATTGAAAAAGAAATTGATTATAAATATATTACGATTGAACAAAGGTTCAAACTACATCATGAAATTTTCAATGCAATAAGAGGATTAGGAGTAATCGAGGAGTTATTGGAGGATGAAGATGTTACGGAAATTATGATTAATGGCAAAGATAATATCTTTATCGAAAAGAAGGGAAAAATAGAACGTTATAGTGAGAGCATTGGTTCCGAGCAGAGGCTGCATGATATTATTCAACAGATTGTAGGAAAGACAAATAGAAGAGTAAATGAGTCTAATCCTATTGTAGATGCCAGATTGATGGATGGCTCCAGAGTTAATGTGGTGTTAGCGCCGATAGCTTTGGATGGGGCGGTAATTACAATCAGAAAATTTGGGAAAAAACAACTAACAATAGATCAATTAATAAAGTGGAAATCAATTACAAAGGAAGCAGCGGATTTTTTAAAAAAATTAGTAGTTGCAGGATATAACATTTTTGTAAGTGGTGGAACAGGTTCCGGAAAAACGACTTTTTTAAATGTTTTATCTAATTTTATTCCAGAAGATGAACGGGTAATAACGATAGAAGATTCGGCAGAACTTCAGTTAAAAAACGTTAAAAATATCGTAAGGCTGGAAGCAAGACAGGCAAACAGTCAGGGAGAGAATGAAATAACAATAAGAGATTTAATTAAGACGTCGCTGAGAATGCGTCCCGACAGAATTATTGTGGGCGAAGTAAGGGGAGAAGAAACTTTGGACATGCTGCAGGCAATGAATACAGGTCATGATGGCTCGTTAAGTACGGGTCATGCCAATTCGCCGAAAGATATGTTAGCGAGATTAGAGACGATGGTGTTGATGGGAATGGAAATTCCGCTAAATGCAGTACGTGCACAAATAGCGGCAGGGATTGATGTTATGGTGCATTTGGCAAGAATGCCGGATAAAACAAGAAAAATCGTTGAAATAAATGAAGTAAAAGATTATGTCAATAATGATATACAGTTAAATAAAATATATGAATTACAAAAAGATAAATTAGTTAAAATAGGGAAATTAAACAATGTAGAAAAATTAAAACGTTGTAAATTGAATTGGAGAGATATGTAATGAAGGTATCCAAAGCAGAAAAAGTAGTAAATATTTTAATAATAGAATTGATAATATTTATTATCGGAAAAATGTTTTATGGAAGTTTTGTTATGGGATTTGTGTTAATGCCATTAACGATATTTTTGTATAGGGAAAGAAAAGAGCAGATAATGCAAAAAAAGAAGAATGTTTTGGAAAGGCAGTTTAAGGACATGCTGATTACTGTTTCTGATGGGCTTAAAACAGGATATTCTGTAGAAAATGCAATAAAAGGCAGTTATAAAGATATGAAGCTGCTATATGGGAAAGACAGTGCAATATGCAGGGAAATAAAAATCATGACCTCTCAGATGAAACTAAACGTTGGTACAGAAAAAATAATTTGCGAATTTGCACAAAGAGTACAATTAAAAAATGCAAAATTATTTGCGGAAGTATTTTGCGTGTCAAAAAGAACAGGAGGGAATATGCCTCAGGTAATAAAGAGTGTTACAGACAATATTGTTTTAAAAGAAGAAACAAGAGAAGAAATCCACACGTCTATTACTGAAAAACGAATGGAACAGAAAGTAATGGCAGTAATTCCAATCTTCATGATTGTTTATATACTGATAGCGTCACCGGATTTCCTTGATGTCATGTACGAAACAGTGGCTGGAAAATTAATCATGACAATGTGTATTTTGGCATATGTGGCAGCATATCTTTGGGGAGAAAAAATTGTCAGAAATGCAGCACAAGAGTAGGAGGAAAAGTTGATATTCATAATGATTCTAGGAGCCATGATCCTAAACTCTTTCATTGTTATTTTTAGTACATACAAAAAAGAAGAAAGAAAAAGTCTGGATAAGAAACAGCATAAACTGTATTTTATTTATGGACTGTCAATGTTTATTGTGGACCGACTTCTTTCTAAAATAGTAAAAAATAATTTAAAGGTAAATCAGGCATTAGGAAAGTTAATTGTAAAAGAAGATATCGAAAGAGAAAAGTACTTATACATTGTAAAAAAAGTTGCAATATGTATTGTCGTAATAGAAATAACATTTTTGTTAACAGCCGCGACAGCCCTTTCAGAAAAAATGGACAATCAAAGTGTTGATACTATTACCAGAAGTGTTAGCCAGGATACGGAATATAATCTGCAGATTGAAGATAAGAAAGGGAAACAAGAACAGGTAACAATTCATGTAGCAAAGAAACAATATACGAAAGAGCAGATAAATAGTATCTTTCGTAAAAGAAAAGATGAGCTAATTAAAAAGATTTTAAATAAAAATAAAAGTTTAAATCATGTAAATCAGAGTTTAAATCTTGTTACAAGTATTGGAAAAGAAAAAATCTGATGTGCATGGAACAGTACCAATAGTAATTCATATTATGATGGAGAACTGTCAGAAAACATTTCATCAGAGGGAGAGATAGTCGTATTAACAGCAACAATGATGTTGGAAAAAAATACGCAGGAATATTGTTTTGCTGTAAATGTTTTTCCGCCGGTTAAAAAAAGTAATAAAGAAGAAAAATTACAGGAATATATCAATAAAAATCAGCAATATGAAGAAAATGTAAAACTGCCAGAACAGATTAATGGAGAAAACGTTAGATATCAGAAAGTGTCGTCAGATGTTAGCAAGTTTATACTGCCAATAGGAATCATAATTACGATTTTATTATTCATTTTAAAAGATACAGATCTGAAAAAGGAAGTGGAGAAAAGAAATCTACAAATGAAAAATGATTATCCGGAAATTGTAAGTAAAATACTTTTATATTATGGTACAGGTTTATCAATAAAAGGAGTAATTGAAAAAATAGTGAATGGCTATGAAGAGGAAAAGGAACAGGAAAAAGACTTATTCCGTTATGCCTATGAAGAACTGTCAATGTGTTTTATTAAAATTAAAAGTGGTGTGTCAGAAAGTGTGGCAATTAATGAGTATGGTGAAAGATGCAGACTACATTGTTATATAAAACTGGCAGGTTTAATTGAACAGAATATGAGGAGAGGAACAAAAGATTTATCGTTAGTACTCAAAGCAGAATTAAAAGAAGCAATGAATGAAAAGAAGAATAATATATTAAAAAATGGTGGACAAATCTCAACAAAATTATTAGGACCTATGGTAATTATGTTAGTTATTTCGATTGTTATTATTATGGTACCGGCATTTATGTCTATGGGATTTTAAGAAAGGAGTCAGGATGAAAGAAAGAATGAAAAAATTATTAAAAGATGAGGAAGGAATGGGAGTTATTGAAGTAGTACTTATTATATTAGTTTTAGTAGGTTTGGCATTTGTGTTTAAGAATCAGATAAGTTCAGTAGCGAATGGCGTGTACACATCTATAAGGACACAGATACAAGCATTTTGAATATGAAAAGAGGAAGTATAACAATTTACCTGAGCCTGGTACTTATAAGCATATTATTATTAGTCAGTATTATTATAGAATCAGCACGAATGAATGTGGTGCAAACGGAATGCAGGGCATTTACACATTTGGCATCAGATTCTGTATTGGCAGGGTATGCAAGACAGGTGTATGAAGATTATGGAATATTACTTGTATGGGAAGAAAAAACATTAAAGGAGCAACTAATGGAATACATACAAGCTAATATAGAAATGGCAGATTTGAAGATTACAGGAACAAACATTATGGCTACAAAAATCAGGGATATTAAAGTGAGGCAGGTACAGTATGTAGCAGATAATGGAGGGGAAATGTTTATAGAGCAAATTCTGTCCTATATGAAATATGCAGCCACCACAAAAGCAGTAAATAAGTTGATTGGCTTATATTCGAAAAATGATAATTATCAAGAGAAAAGCGATACGACCGAAGATATGATTAATGTAGAAGAAAATTCGGAAATTAGTAAAATCGTTGATGATATTAATGACGAAGTAAGTAACTTAAAAGAAGGTAATATAAAGAATCAACTGAAAACTAAAAAAAAGAGAACTAAATTTCTTAAAAAATTAAAAAAGATTATAAAGAAAATAGAATCTTATCAGAGGAAGAGAGAAGATTTTTTTAAAGAAAATAAGGGAACTTATGGTGCTGATTATATGGATTTAAATCTGAAAATACTAGAACAAATAAAGAACAAAATAGAAGAAGAGGAGCTTATTGATTCTAGTAAAACAGAGGAGAAATGGAAGAATATAGGCGAAGAACTTCAAAAGAAGATTCAAGAATTGAATGTAAATATTTCAACAGAAGAAGATCAAAAAAATAAAGGAATTTATGAAAGTGCAAAGGAATTATTAGAAAAAGGTATTTTATCAATGGTAATTGATGAGACATCTGATATTTCCTCATCTTCTATTGATGATTCAAATCTGCCATCAAAAAAAGAAATAAAAAAAGACAGTTTATCATATGGTTTGACGGATAAAGCAAAGATAATTTTGTATGCAGGAATGAAGTTTGGCAATTACTGTAATATAAAAAATAAAACTGATTTAAAATATGAAATGGAATATATAATTGCAGGAAAAGACAATGACCGCAGTAATTTAACCGATGTGGTAAAGCAGATGACTGCATTCAGAAATGTGGCAGCCCTTATGTATATTGTAACAGATAAAGAAAAGATGACGGAGTTGTCTACAATTGCCACATCAGCAGCAACAGCAATAGGAATTCCGTTTTTAGAGCCGGTAATTAAAGCAGTTTTAGTAGAAAGCTGGGCATTAGCAGAGGCTGTTTATGATGTGAAAATTCTTATGAGTGGAAAGAAGATTGACATGGTTAAAAATAAAGGCAATTGGAAAACCAATTTAAGAAATTTTAATAATAAAAATGTAAAAGGCTCTACTAAAAAAAGTGCGCTAAATTACCAGCAGTTTTGTTATCTTTTAATGATGAAAGAAAAAATAAGTAAAATTGCACTTAGAATGATGGATGTTATTCAAATTAATATAAAGAAAAATTATAATCAGGCATTTTGTATTAATCAATGTTTCACTGGATTTGATATAGAAACTTTTTATCAAACAAAACCGTTGTTTGCATCAATGCCATGGACGATAAACACATTTGGAGAACAAATAGGAGATTATAATTTTTCTGTAGTGTGTGAAAAAGAATACTGAGGAGGAGGTAAATAAATATGCCCTTTTTCCAACCTGTTGTACATAAAAATAATTTATTTGGATGTGGTTCTCTCCGAGTACAAAAGCCAAGAACAAAGAAAGAAATAGAGAAAACTGAAAAATTACAAGGAAAAAGGGTATATTTATTTACCTCTTCTGGAAGCATTACAATGGAAGCGGCAATTGTGACATCTCTATTTTTGTTAATGGCATGCTCAATGCTTGGATATATGGCGCTTTTAAATAAGCAGTTGTCATATCAGTTAAAAACAAATAATACAGCAGTTGTAATGGCAAAATTGAATTTTTATAAGAAAGTTGTAAGTGAAATTACAGATTATAAGCAACAGATGAATGAATTAGAAAAGGAAATAAGCAAAGAGAGCCATGATGTAAAAGAAAATGAATTGGGTCAAATAGATATTATATCGGGGTTTGTTTATAAAGTACCTTGGATAGGGAAGAAAATACCGATAACTACAAGATGCAGGGTGAAAGACTGGACAGGACGCGATATTACAAAAGCTCAAGAATTGGTTTACATAACGAAAAACGGAAAAGTATATCATTCTACAAAGGAGTGTACGCACTTGTCATTAAGTATAAGAAAGAGTTATTACAGTCAATTGCCGGTAGAAAGAAATTGCTATGGAGAAAAATATAAAAAATGTGCTCTATGTATAAAAAGTAAATTATATGAAAATACGGAAATCTTTCTAACAGAGGATGGTAACAAATATCATAGTAGTTTAATGTGTAGTGGGCTGTTACGCAATATTATTATCATAGAGAAAAGTAAAGTTGGAGATAGAACACCTTGCAGTCGATGCTTGGGAGGATGAGATGTTTATAGTATATCAAGTATGGGGAATTCTTTTTTTAACGGGCTGTTCCATAACAGATTTAAAGACAAAAAAGGTTTATCAAAGTGTCTGCATAATAAATTATATAGTTGCAGTTATAGTGAGGCTGGTGTTATCACAAATGTCGTTCAAAGCTTTTGTTGAAGGGATTGTATTGAGTGGGGCTTTGTTTATAATCTCTATTTTTACAAAGCAAGCCATAGGATATGGGGATGTTTTGGTTATATTAGCATTGACAGCCATTTTAAAGACTCAATATGTAGTGGAAATATTAGTTTTATCATTACTTATCTGTTGCGTCTTTTCTATTACTTTATTATTCATCAGAAAGGTAAGCATAAAGAGTACATTGCCGTTTGTACCATTTTTGTTAGCAAGTAATTTAGTCTTAATAGCAATAGGAGGAGAGCATGGAATATAAGCCGAAAAAAATGAAAAAAGGAATGATTACTGTTGAGGCATCTATTGTGGTACCTATTGTGATGGTGACAATCGCGTCATTTGTTTTTATGACCTTTTGGGTACATGACATTGTTAGTGTAAGAAGTGGAAGTTATGCTCTGGCTGTAGGACAGGAAAAAGGCGTAATACCATCCTTGTTTGTCATAAGACCTAAAATTGTAAAAACAGAGACAGTAGACATGACAAAAGTTACTATTATGACCGAAAAGAAAGGAAACACAACGTTTCTCGAATATTTAATTAATAAGAATAAGAAAGAGGTTTTGACAGTACAAAAATCAATGAACACAGAGATTCTTTATGCCGGCAGAGCGATTATGGATCTCAAAGGAGGGAGTTAATGGAAATATCTTATATCAAGGATGGAAATAAAAATATAATGATAATAAAGGGCGAAGATATTGATGAGAATGATTATAGACTACAGATGGTTATGAAAAATCATATTGATGGAATTATGCCATTAGCAATAGAACAGATAAATAATGAATATCTTGTCAGGTATAATGTGTCGTCAAAAATAAAATTATCAGACGTCTATAGAAGAAAACAGATGTCAGGTAAAGAATTATATTGTTTTATAAAAGACATTAAAGTAGTGATTGAGAAAATGAATGAATATTTATTGGATATCAATAATATCGTATTTGATGTAGACTTAATATATTTTAACAGCCAGACTGGGAGATATGAATTCTGTTATGTTCCTAAAGCGCAAGGGGAGTTTCAGATGAAAATCAGAGACTTGTTTGATAAGTTGTTAGAATATATAGATCACAATGATATGGAAGCAGTAAAAATCGCTTATGGGATACAACAACTGACTCTTGATATGGATTTTACGATTCAGGATATATTAAGGTGTGCTTATGAAAATATGGAACAATTAAAAGAAGAAAAGCAGAGTTTTCAGAGTGAAGATATCAAAATAGAAATAGATACAAAAGAAGAGGAACATAAGAAAAAAGGAGTATTTGAGATAATACAGGAATTGTTTGGAAAAAGGAAGAAATATAAAACAGCAGATGAAATAGAAGAGAATGAGTATTTACAGGATTGTTTCGAAGAAACTTTATTGGTGGCAGAAGAAACAGAACCATATAATCAAAAAGAAGAGGAAACCACACTTTTAAAAAATCCATTAATAGCAGCAGCTCCTGTTTTAAAAGCAATCGGTACGGAAAATCCAATTAAAATTAAACCGGTTGAATTTCCGTATATTATTGGAAAAAGTCCGTACAGTTGTAATTTTTGCATTGATAGTGCAGTGGTCAGCAGAGTACATATGCGAATTGTTGAAGAATTAAATGATTATTATATAGAAGATTTAAATTCTACAAATGGAACATTTATTAATGGAGAAAAATTAACATCTCACAGTCTTCAGCCGATTCATACAGGTGATAAAGTGACAATAGCAAATATTGATTTTATCGTAGAGTAAGTGTGGCGAAGATGATATAATTAAAAATATAAAAGAATGTGTGCTATGGCTCATGAAAGGTAGATGGTGATTTGTATGAATGAAAAAATTGCA
>CANPET010000033.1 GCA_947573465.1 uncultured Eubacterium sp. | reverse complement strand
ATCATATTTATCAGGCATTTTTTCAATAAATTCATCGGCACATGCCAGTTCACATGCTCTGATACATTCTTCCTCTGTCGCATTCGGATCTCCCCAACGCAGGTTTTCCAAAATAGTACCTGAAAACAGTACATTCTTCTGTAAAACAACACTGACTTCCTGTCTGATTGTTTCCAAATCATAAGTTCTAACATCTTTTCCACCAATGCTGACATAACTTTCGATTGGTTCTTCGCCATCTACTACTTTCGGCTCTTCAATATCATACAATCTGCTGATAAGATTTACAAAACTGGATTTCGCACTGCCGGTTCCGCCAATAATACCAATTGTTTCACCGGAGTTAATTTTTATATTTATATTTTCAAGAATCGGTTTTTCACTTGTTTTGTTATATCTGAAATTCACATTTTTAAACTCAATACTTCCATCCGGAACATCAAAATCCGGATTTTCAGGATTTGTTATATCTGCCTTTTCATTTAATACCTCTGCGATACGTCTTGCACTTGCCATAGACATTGTAATCATAACAAACACCATGGACAGCATCATCAGACTCATCAAAATATTCATACAATATGCAAGAAGGGATGTAAGATTACCTGTAGTCAATCCAACTACCGGATTATTTCCACTTGCAACAATCATATGTGCTCCAAGCCAGCTGATTAATAAAATACAACTGTAAACTGTGGTCATCATTACCGGTGCATTTAAAGAAACAATACCTTCTGCTTTAATAAACATTTTATAAATATTGTAACTTGCCTTTCCAAACTTACCCTTTTCATAGTCTTCTCTTACATACGCTTTTACCACACGCATAGCAGTAACGTTTTCCTGTACACTTTCATTTAAGGCATCGTAACGCTTAAATACCTGATTAAAATATTTGAAGGCATTCGTAACAATCAATGCACAGATAGCACCAAGAATCACTACCGCAATCAAATAAATGCTTGCCAGTCTTGGAGAAACTGAAAATGCCATAATCATTGCCACAATCAGGCTGAATGGTGCTCTTACAGCCATTCTAAGAATCATCTGGTATGCATTCTGCATGTTGGTTACATCTGTTGTAAGTCTGGTAACAAGACCTGCAGTACTAAACTTATCAATATTGGAAAAACTAAATGTCTGAATATTATCAAACATTGCTTTTCTAAGATTTCTGGCAAATCCGGCTGAAGCCTTAGCACCTAACACTCCACCAAACCAGCCGGCTATTAACCCTGCCAAAGCAAGTAACAGCATAATACCTGCTGTGATATATACCTTTTTCAAATCTTTCGTATAAATAGAATCAATAATGGTTGCCATAAGTAACGGAATAAAATTCTCAACCACCACTTCGGCAAGCATACTAATCGGTGTCAGTATAGATACTAACTTAAATTCTTTAATCTGTTTTCCTAACGTTTTAATCATCTTTCTGTCTCCTTTCTATTGTTTCATTTCTTTATTAAAACATTTTATTTCTTTATCTGATAACTCACTGTTTAATAACAGGTTGTTATATAATCTATCCAAATAACCTACCAGCTGTGCGAGTTCATCAGATGAAAATCCTTTTACGAAAAGGGCTTCTGTTTTATCTCTGTGTAATCTCATCTGCTCATTTAATTGTACAGCTTTCATAGTTGTATAAATATTTTTATACTTTTTATTTTCTTCATCTACCCGAATTTCAATTAACTCTTTTTCCTGTAGTCTTTTTAATATTCCTGACACGGTGGAATGCTTTACACAAAGATATTCTGCTAATTGTTTCTGTGTGATTTTATTACCACTGTTTCGAAACAAATATATTAGAACATGCATTTGTGTCACAGTTAGGTCTAACTGCTCTAAATTTCTATCCATTCGCAATTTAAACAAATGGTCAATCATCTTTATTTTGTGTCCTAAATGTTCCATATTACACTCCATTTTACTTTTATCTGAATAAATAATGCGTTTATCCTACTTTTCTCTTAGGCCGAAAAAAGTTATGATATGTAGCACGCTACATATCATAACTCTAATAAAATTTGTAGTCAACACAAATATATCCAGTTCACACACTTTTAACAAATCAGCAATCCATTTTTCTTAAAATCAAGTCAATCTGCTCTCTGGTTTTCTCCTCAGAATAGCTGTTATCTATATATTCATCAGCACATGCATTGTATTCTTCGTCTTTTGGCTGATTATTGATAATACTGATACACTTTTCTCTGGAATACCCCCGATTATCCATCAAACGTTTTATGCGTGTTTCTAAACTACAATATACAAACCATAATTCATCGCAATAATTCTCTAATCCTGAACCAAGTAAAATAGCTGATTCTAAAACAATAATGTCATTCTCTGCTATTGCAATAAGCTTCATAATTTCTTTGATTGTACCTGGATGAGTGATTGCATTTAACTTGGCTAACTTTTCTTCACTTGCAAAAACAATGTCTGCTAAACTCTTTCTGTCTATCTTTCCATTCTGTATCACTTCTGGAAAAGTCTCTGCAATTTTATGATAAACCTCATTTCCAGGGTTCATAATTTCTTTTGCAACCTGATCCGCTTCAATAATATATGCACCATATGTTTTTTCCAAATAATTCATAACTGTTGACTTACCACAGCCAACACCTCCCATTAAACCAATAACCATAATTCCTCACTTCATTTTACAATGTATTGATGCGGATTTTAATGCGCCTCATCCCAATTACTGCCTACCTCTACTTCTACCTCAAGAGGAACGTGCAATTTTGCAGCTGATGCCATTTCTGTTTTTAATATTTCAGTAACTATATCCACTTCTTCTCTCTTTGCTTCGATTAATAATTCGTCATGAACCTGCAAAACAATACGGGATTCAAGATTATTTTTCTTTATTTCCTTCGCCACATTAATCATCGCAAGCTTCATAATATCTGCCGCCGTTCCCTGAATCGGTGCATTCATTGCAACACGCTCACCAAATTGTCTTTGCATAAAATTAGAAACATTGATTTCAGGAATTGGCCTTCTTCTTCCGAACATTGTGACAGAATATCCGTTTTCCTTTGCACTTTCTACAGAATGATCCAGATACTCTTTAATTCCCGGATAACTTTCAAAATAATTATTGATATATGTTTCTGCTTCCTTTTTGCTGATGGACAAATCCTGACTCAAACCAAAAGAACTAATACCATAAACAATTCCAAAATTTACAGCCTTCGCATTACTTCTCTGTGTTTTTGTCACCTGATCAATTGGCACACCAAACACCAACGCTGCTGTTGCGGTATGAATATCCTTAGAATTTTTATATGCATCAATTAAATTTTTATCATCAGACATATGTGCCAGAATCCTCAATTCAATCTGGGAGTAATCTGCATCAACAAAAACATAACCTTCCTTTGGTATAAATACCTTTCTTAACTGCCTTCCGATTTCTGTTCGGATAGGAATGTTTTGTAAATTAGGCTCTGTACTGCTGATTCGTCCGGTAGCAGTAATTGTCTGATTAAACTTACCATAAATTCTGCTGTCCTCTTTAATATATGCTGCAAGCCCTTCTGCATATGTGGATTTTAATTTTGTTAATTGTCTATATTCCAATACATCCTTTACAAAAGGATAGTCTGGCTCCAATTTTTCTAAAACGGACGCTGATGTGGAATACCCTGTTTTTGTTTTTTTACCTCCCGGCAATCCCATCTCGCCAAATAAAATCTCTCCTAACTGTTTTGGAGAATTAATATTAAACTCATGACCTGCGGCCTGATATATATTCTCTTCTAATTTTTTAATTTTGCCGGATAAATTTTCTCCATATTCTTTCAGCGCATTTCCATCCACCTGAATACCACATTGTTCCATTTCATATAAAGCATACATTAACGGCTTTTCAATATTATAATAAACATCCGTCATTTCTAATTCTTCTAACTTTTCAATAATTTTGTCATAAGTTTTATAGAAAATATATGCATTGTAACAAGCATATTTCATTCTATTTTCTAATATTTCGATAGATGGTGTTTCCCCTTTCTTTGTTTTCGGAAAAATCTCTTCATAAGTAGGAATATTTTCACCTAAATAATCTCTTGCAAGGTCATCATAATCATATGAATGACCTGTTGGATTGATTAAGTATGCCATCAGTCCCAGGTCTTCTAACTTAACATATTCTGTTTCTGAATCAACTGCCTGAAAAAAATCATTATTATCTTTTACATTTACAGTATAAATTCTGGAATTCTTTGCTAAGGTACTTACTTTGTTTTTCAAATAACTCTCTGTCACGAAACCTTCTATCGGAATATAATAAATTTCTTTCTCATCATAACAGATTCCGACGCCATGAACTTCTTTATCCCTAAAAATAAACAGTCCTATCGTATAATCATTGTCTGCAAGTGTCTCAAAGAGTTCTTCTACTTCTGTAAAGTCAGAAACCAACTTGAAATTGTCCTCAATATCATTTGATGCTGAAACATTGGAAAACCGGGAAATCATGCTTTTTAATTCCAGTTTCTTTACCATGTCTAAGGCTGTGTCTGTGTAAATATCTCCTATAGCACACTCTTTTGGCTGTACTTCTACCGGTGAATCAATATTAATCGTGGCAAGCGTTTTACTCATCTGTGCCATATCATAATGTTCCAAAAAAGCATTTCTATTTCGTGTATTTGTTATCTCTTCTGCATGTTCATAAGCATTTTCAATGGAACCAAACTCAGAGATAATGGCAGTTGCCCCTTTCTCTCCAATTCCCGGGACGCCCGGAATATTATCTGAAGAATCTCCCATTAAAGCTTTTACATCAATAAATTCAATAGGTGTTACTTTGTATAATTCTTTTACCTGCTCTGTATTATATCTTTCAACGGTTGTCTGACCTTTTTTCGTCTTTGGAATACAAATCGTAATATTCTCAGAAGCAAGCTGTAATAAATCTCTGTCCCCGGAATATACACATACAGAAAATCCGTCTTTCTCTCCACGTTTTGACATCGTTCCGATAATATCGTCCGCCTCAAATCCCGGAAGTTCCATGATTGTAATATTCATCTTTTTAAGAAGTTCTTTGATTAAAGGAACCTGCTCTCTTAATTCCGGCTGCATCGGTTTTCTCGTACCTTTATACTCTCCAAACATTTCATGTCTGAATGTAGGATGATGAACGTCAAAAGCAACAGCCATATGTGTCGGCTGTTCGTCATCCATAAATTTAAACATCATATTTAAAAAACCAAACACAGCATTGGTGTGAACCCCTTCTGCATTCGCAAACAAAGGCACTCCATAATAAGCCCTGTTCAATATACTATGACCATCTATCAATAATAATTTTTCCATGATACTTCCTCTTAATTATATATTTATTGCTCCAACATAAACTGCAAGCCCTATTAAAACCAGTCCCAGTCCTGCCACAGCAATTCTTCCGATTTTAGCAAGGCGCTTTTCCTTCTCAAAATACTCATTATAATATTCAATAATATACTTTAATTCATCCTCGGCAGACATTGGCATTTCACTTTCCACAGGTGGTTCAATATCTCCTAACCCCCGATGAATCGTATAATATAATTCCAACTCTTCCCTGCACTCATTGCAATTCTGTGCATGAGACAGAAATTCTTCTAAATCTTCCGAATATTCAATTTTATCAAAAATAAAATCCCTGATTTTTTTTTGAAATAATTCACAATTCATAACCTGTCTCCTAAAACAAAAGCAAGAAAGTTGATATAAAAAACTTACACATGTAATTTATAATATTTCTTACACTTTTATCCAATTACTTTATTATACATTTTATCAGAAACAGTTACAATTAGTTTTTATTTTTTATCTTTTATCTTTTTCATATTCAATCGTAAGGCGTTCATAACAACACAAAAACTAGACAAGCTCATTGCAAACGCCCCAAACATTGGACTTAACCGGATGCCAAACAACGGATACCACACTCCCGCTGCCAGTGGAATGCCAATAATATTATAGATAAATGCCCAAAATAAATTTTCATGAATATTCCGAAGAACCATCTTACTTAATTTCACCGCTTTGGAAACATCTGAAAGATTATTCTTTACCAATACAATATCGGCAGCATCAATGGCAATGTCCGTCCCTGCTCCAATAGCTATTCCTACATCTGCTCTGGTCAATGCCGGTGCATCATTAATTCCATCTCCTACCATAATCGTCGTTCCATTTAAAGCCTGTTCTTTTACTACTTTCTCTTTAATATCCGGTAATACGCCAGCTACAACATTTTCTATTCCAACTTTATCAGCAATGGCTTTCGCAGTTGTTTTATTATCTCCCGTAAGCATTGTGACATGAATTCCCATGTCTTTTAAAATTTGTATTGCCAAAGCACTATCTGATTTTAATGCATCAGAAACAGCTATAATTCCACATAACTTTCCTTCATACGCAAAGTACATTGGTGTTTTTCCTTCATTGGAAAGTTTATTCGCTGTATTCTTGTATTGTTCTTCCACTTTACAAAACTCTTGAATATACTCAATATTTCCTGCTACAAGCACATTATCATTTATTTTTCCATATAATCCATTTCCTGTTTTAGATAAAAATCCGGATATTTCCTGTTTTTTTACACTTCTTTCTCTACAATAAGAAACGATTGCTTTTGCCAAAGGATGTTCGCTGTTATTTTCCAAACTATATGCCAATTCTAATAATCTTTCCTCATTACAATCACCTGTCGCAATCACATCCGTAACTTCCGGCTTTCCTGTGGTAATCGTTCCGGTTTTATCTAAAATAATATTTTTTGCTTTTCCTGCATTTTCAAGAGCTGTAGCATTTTTAAATAAAATGCCATTCTTTGCACCAATACCATTCCCAACCATAATTGCTACTGGTGTTGCAAGACCTAATGCACACGGACAGCTAATTACCAGAACAGAAACTGCATAAATCAGAGCCATTCCTAAATCAGCACCCACAAGTACCCATATAATAAATGTAAAAACTGCAATACACAAAACAACCGGAACAAAAATCCCTGCCACTTTATCGGCAGCTTTTGCAATAGGTGCTTTGGAGCCAGAGGCATCACTGACCAATTTAATAATTTGCGCTAAAGTTGTATCATTTCCAACTCTTGTCGCTTTACAAACTAAAACACCTGACTGGTTCATTGTCCCGGATGATACTTTCGCTCCCTCTGTCTTATCTACCGGAATGCTCTCTCCTGTAAGAGAAGACTCATCCACTGCACTCTCTCCTCTCATTACAACACCATCTGCCGGAATATTCTCACCTGGTTTTACAACAAAGTACATGCCTATTTTTAAATCTGATAAGGAAATTTCTTTTTCTACCTCATTTCCCCGCTCATCCTTTTCTAAAATTCTGGCTTTGGACGGTGTCAGCTTCATTAATCCATTCAACGCACTTGTTGTCTTTCCTTTAGAATATACTTCTAACGTCTTTCCTACTGTTATCAAAGAAACAATCATTGCAGCTGATTCAAAATAAAAATCCTGCATTTCGTTTGTATGATTTATCACCATAATAACCAGTATAACCGTACTATAAATAAAAGAAGCACCTGCTCCTAACGCAACCAGAGTATCCATATTCGGTGCATTATTTATCACACCCTTTGCTCCACTTACAAAGAATTTCTTATTAATTATTAAAATAGTCAGTGTAATAATCATTTGTATGATACCCTGTAAAATATGATTATGATTGATAAACTCCGGAAGCCACCATTCCCACATCATATGTCCCATAGAAAGATACATTAATGGCACAAGTAAAATAATAGAAAAAATCAGTCTTTTTTTCATCTGTTTTATCTCATCATCTCCACTATTCTCTACATTACTTTCTTTTTTTACTTTTGCTCCATACCCTGCTTTTACAACAGCATCTATAATCTCTTTTTCTGTTGCTGCACCTTCCACATGCATAGAGTTTGTCAACAGATTCACACTGACAACATCTGCCCCTTGTAATTCTTTCACTGCCTTTTCAACCCGTGCACTGCAGGCAGCGCAGCTCATTCCTTTTATATTAAAATCCATATTAACTCCTTACTATTTCATTATTTTCTTTAATGTCGCTGTTAGTTCTTCAATCACTTCCATATTTCCTTTTTGAATATTTTCTACAACACATGTATTTATATGATTATCTAACAAAACTTTACTAAAACTATTTAATGCCGAATTTATTGCTGATACCTGTATCAATATATCAGGACAATATACATCTTCCTCTACCATTTTTTTTACGCCACGTACCTGTCCTTCTATCCGATTTAACCGATTAATTAAATCTTTATATTCTTTCTCTTCTCTTTTTTTAGTTTTGTGATTCTTACAATTATTATTCATAAAACACCTCCTAAAACATAGTGTATACCCCCACGGGGTATAATGTCAACTTTTATTATACAGAAGATTTCCCTGCATTCCCTATGCAACAAATAATTCACTTGCAACACTTTGTTCTTGACATTTTCTGTACAACGTGATAGTATCTTTATTGCTTGCGGATGTGGCGGAATGGCAGACGCAGCAGACTCAAAATCTGCCGCCCACAAAGCGTGCGGGTTCAAGTCCCGCCATCCGCATTAAAAAAGAATGTAACTTTCATTACATTCTTTTTTTATATCATTTTATTTAATTCAGTTCATAAGAGTTTCCATTCTTACTCACCCCATGTACATTTCCAGATTCACAAGAAATTGCATATGTCTTCCCTGATACACTTATTCCTTATATTCAAAAGAACTTACATCTCCATTTTCAAACTCACCAAAATCATTTTCAAACTCACCGGACGATACCAGATAATCCGTCAATTTATTTACAGCCTGATCATAAGAAATCTTATTTGGTGCATAATTATATGCTCTTGTTACTACCTGACTGCTGATTCCTTCCTCGTTAATTGCCACAAAATAAAACAGACAATTTTCTTTTGGCATCTCTATAGGTTTTGTATATAGTTTATCCTTTGCTGTCGGTACAGATCCATCTTTTGTGTAATAAATCTTACATCCGGCTGGTGCTGTTACAACAATTTTTTCTTCCGATTCATATTCACCGCTCTTTGGTTCCACAGAAGGAGCATCTACTTTTTTAAACTGCAATACATATTTAAAAGTACTATCTTTACTATTTTTTTTGTTTTTATCCTCTGAATATGCTCTAAGGGTATATGTTCCCTCTGTTGCCAGATTAATCGGCTCTTTATATTCCTTTTTTGAAACACTGTCTATAGGATTTGTGCCATCTAATGTATAATATATTTTTACATCATCACTTGCACTTAATTTCACTTCAATTGGCTTATCATAAGTCCCTTCTTTCACACTGGCAGCAGGTATCGTTCCTCCAAAAGCTTTCAGTTCTGACTGAATACTCTTTGGCGCATTTGCAATCAAAGTGTTAATTTCAGAATTCATATCATTATTTTGGTATAAAACAATCAATTCTTTATAATAATCAACATTTTCTTCATCCACATCAATTAAAAGCTCTAAATAATGTATTTGTTCCTGCTCATAGTTTCCCAGCATTCCATCTACTTCATATACTTTTTCATAGGCTTTTATTTTCTGCTCTTTTGTAAAAGCATTTTCCGACGCGAGTATAAACTGAGACTTTGCGTACTCATAATTTTTTTCCTGAAAATATTTTTCTCCACTAGAATAATATCTGTCAAACTTTTCTGTCATAACACTTTTCTTAATGAACAGCGTGGATATAATAGCAACAACAATTAATGCGATTGTAATCCCTGCAATTATAAAAAAGTTTTTTTTCGTCAGCTTTTTTTTATTATATGAAGTTGCATTATCTTTATAGGACTGATCCACGCTTTTATACTTATGCTTTGATGATGGAATGTAAGCATCCTCAAAGTCATCTATGTCTTCATCAAATGTGTTTTCCGTCTCTTTTACGTCTTCTTTTAACTCTTCTCTATCAACTTCATCAGTTTCTTCTTTTCCTGATTCAATCGTGATTCCTGTAAAAGTATCCTCATTTGTTTTTTCAATTGGTGTAGGTGCAATATCATTTTCAAAAGCATTAATTTTTGTACCACACTTTGTACAAAACATTGAATTTTCATCACACTCACAGCCACAATTTGGACATACCATATTCTTGCCTCCTAATATTTCAATAGAAGTGTCTGTACCTCCTTTGAAGTACAAATCCACAGTCAAAAACTTTTAATGTTATTTCACGTTAAAAAAATAACATTTACTGAATTGAATATATCATATTATTCATTTTCTTTCAATTCATTATCACCCGAATTCTCTCTCTTAGAAAATACACAGCCACAAAAATTCTGTCGATACAATTTATATTCTCTTGATAACTCAATAGAACGTTTATATCCATTTTTCTTCTTAAAATCAGAATAAAGATATTTTATTCCATATTTATCTTCTAAACGTCTTCCAATTTCGTTTAATTTATCGGCATTTTTTAAAGGGCTTATCGATAAGGTTGTCGTAAAATAATCATAATTCCCCTCAGCAGCAATTGTGGCCGCCTCTATAAGTCTTAATTCATAACATTTAAAACATCTGTTTCCACCTTCCCTGCATTGTTCCAACCCTTCAATATATTTATAAAATACTTGTGGTTCATACTTTTGAACAATCGCATGAACCGGATTTTCAAATTTCATTTCCGATACCAGCCGAATCAGTTCATCAGCCCTGTGCTGATACTCTTCCTCTGTCCCAATATTAGGATTATAAAATAAAACATCTATTTTAAAATATTTTGACAAATATTCCAAAACATAACTACTACAGGGAGCACAACATGCATGTAATAATAATGTTGGCACTTCCTGTCTTTTTTCATGTAAATCTATGATTTTTTCTAATTCTTTTTGATAATTTATTTTATTCATATTACCTCTACAAAAAAGACAGGAACTTCCTGCCTTTTTCATCATAACTCTTTATCTTTACTTATGCTTTTTATTAAGTTCCAGATATTTGTTATAAGCTTTTTCAAGAATCATTTTTTCATTTGGAAACTTTAATAAATGATATGCCTCAATGTATTTGTAATACCCCGAATGATAAAAATATTCTTCGCGCTGTGGTCTACTGTAATAACTATCAGAAGCCATTAAAAACCAATGAACTTCTTTTTCGACAACATCTCCTGGAATACTAAAAGAATACTCGCTTTTTCCCACATACTCATTAATTCTAGCATTAACTCCTGTCTCTTCTTTCACTTCTCTTAATGCAGTTTCCTGATAGGTTTCTCCCTTTTCAATAGTACCTTTGGGTAAAACCCATCTTCATACCTATTACGAAAATTTTTGTATAATAGTAAAATCTTGCCTCGAAATATAACCACACCGCCACAACTGACCGCTTTATCCATAGCGAATCCTCCTGCTTCTCAAGTGTGTTAATCATAATTACTTTTAGTATACAGTAATAACCATGTCAATGCAAGTTCCCTTATAAAGAAATATTAACATTATGTAACAGTTCAGCCATGCGATATAAAACATAAATGTCCAAAAATCTGCAAGCAGCTTTTT
>CANPET010000032.1 GCA_947573465.1 uncultured Eubacterium sp. | reverse complement strand
AGAAAAGACCACAAGGGTGTTCGAAATGTATTTCGAATGAAATTTATTATCGGCCTGATTGTCATCGCAATCAGTCTGTTTATATTTATTCTTTTTCATGAACCTCTTATCAACATGTTTTTACATGAAGGTGGAGACTCCGGTAACATTGCTGCCACATTTCATTATGCAAGAAATTACTTATTTGTTATGCTGTTTAGTATTATTCCCTTCGTAATTTCCAACTGTTACAGTACCACATTAAAAGAAGCAGGACAGACGACAGTTCCTATGATTGCAGGTGTTATCGCGGTTATCGTCGACTTCGTCTTTAATGCATTATTGATTTTTGGTTTATTAGGATTTCCAAAACTTGGAGTTGTTGGTGCTGCTATTGCAACTGTACTTTCCAGATTTGTAGAATGTGGATATCTTATGTTCTACACACATAGACATTCTGATAAATATCAATTTATTATCGGTGCATACCATAATCTCCATGTTCCTATGCATCTGGTAAAAAATATTGTTGCTAAGGGAACACCTTTATTATTCAATGAAGTTTTATGGGCTGCCGGAATTGCAATGCAGACACAGGCCATGTCTACAAGAGGACTTCCTGCTGTAGCCGGACTCAATATCGCCAATACGATAAACAATGTAGTAAACACTGCATTCTTAACGATGGGGATTGCAATCTCCATTGTTATCGGTCAATTAATCGGAGCCGGAAAAGAAAAAGAAGCTGTCGACACTGACAGAAAAATGATTGTATTTTCTATTTTGATTTCTCTGGGAGTTTCCGCAATTCTTTTGATTGCTGCTGTACTTTTCCCTCAGATATACAATACAACAGGAGAAATTCGCTATCTTGCTTCAAGATTTATACTGGTTCATGCATTAGCAGCACCATTTAATGCTTTTACCAACGCCGCATATTTTACACTGCGCAGTGGTGGAAAAACAATTATGACCTTTATTTTTGATAGTGGATTTATCTGGGTAATCAATGTCCCTCTTGCTATGATACTGGCACATCTTACATCAATGCCAATTGTCTGGATGTTTCTATGTATCAGCATGTTAGATGCTGTGAAATCTGTTATTGGCCTTATATTAGTGAAGAGGAAAACATGGTTAAATACGATTGTGGAATAGAAAAAGAAGCAGTCAATCTGCTTCTTTTTCTATGTCTATTTAAAGGTTACTTATTTAATAATCTTATTGCTGTAAATTGTATTTTAACTATGAACCTTTTTCAGAAATTCATATTGTCAAATATTAATTTGAGTGTTATTATAAGAATATAAAGAGCACCCACTCCAAAGTGGATGCCTCTCGAATTAGGTTTATATGTCCTTACGGACACCGCCTATCCTGTTGGCCGACAGGATAGGCTTTTTTATTTATGTTTGTTTCTCTTATCGAAAAAGGCAAACAACGCTACAAGAAACATACCAAATGCTATCAATAAAGATAGCATGGCTAAAACTATCGAAATAATTTCATATGCTGTCATATGCGCCACCTCCCTTTCTATGTATTCCCTTATGGGTGCTGAGAAAAATTTCTATTTTTCTCAAAAATCATAAACTCGGGAGGCTACCACCCTGTCATGGGCACTCCATTGCTCATTATATCATATAGTTTTAAAAACATCAATTATTATATATGCGTGTATGTTGTGGTTAAATTTTTATTAACTACAACAAAAACTGCGACATTACATAATTACTTACATCCACGCCTCTTTTCGTCAATTTTACATTATCCCCATTTTTCTCTATTAATTCCTGTGCAATCAACTTTTCTGTCACCTTTCCATAAACACTGTCATAACTTCTTCCAAAATTCTTCTGAAATTCCTTTTCAGATATTCCCTCAATCATTCGGAGTCCTAAAAACATAAACTCTTCCATCATATCCTTCCGCGTAAGCCTCTGGATTTTCCCCTCTAAGACAGACAATACATCTTCTCGGATATCCCAGATATCATCCTGGAAAAAGTCGTTATCTCCATAAAAATCGCTATCTTCATCTTTTCCATCTGATAACAAACCTATATACTTATCCATCTCATAAGTATTATTATATCTCATCCCCTGATACATTGAGGCTGCTCCTAAACCAAAGCCCAGATACTCAACCCTCTTCCAATATCCTATATTGTGCCTGCATTCATAGCCTGCCTTGCTATAATTGGATATTTCATAACGCTTATAATCTGCTTTACTTAATTTTCGTTCTGTCAGGTAATACATCTCACGCTCTGTATCTTCATCCGGTAAAATGTCTATTCCTTTTTCTAAAGCATCCTGCACTCTGTCATTTAACGGCGTATCTTCTTCCACAATCAGACTATATGCCGAAATATGCTCCGGATCCATAGAAATAACCTTATCCAATGTTCTTCCATAACTCTCAATACTCTGACCCGGAAGAGCACTCATAATATCTATATTAATGTTATCGAAACCTGCTTCTCTTGCCAGCCTGAAACTCTCTTCAAACTGTGCATAATTATGAATTCTTCCAATACTTTTCAATTCCCCATCATCAGCTGACTGCAGTCCAAAACTGATTCTGTTAATTCCTGCATTTCTATATGTTGCCAGTTTTTCTTCAGTGACAGTTCCCGGATTACACTCTATCGTAATCTCAACATCCTCTGAAACCAGACTATTTTCACTTAATGCCTGCATGATTTTTTCAATATATTTTCCTTCTAGAATAGATGGGGTTCCCCCACCGATAAATACTGTATCTATCTGGTAATCTTTCATCTTTTCTCTGCTTAATTCTATTTCTCTGATTAAAGCATGTACATATTCCCGTTTTGTACTTTCATCTGCCCTCATCGATAAAAAATCACAATAATCACACTTCTTCACACAAAATGGAATATGTATATAAATCTCTAATTTCTTTTTGTCCATTGTCCTTTTCATCTCCTAACACTAATAGAGAAAAAGAATAGGCACCGCCTATTCTTCATCTAATTTCAATACTGCCATAAATGCGCTCTGTGGAATTTCAACATTTCCTACCTGACGCATACGCTTCTTTCCTTCTTTCTGTTTTTCGAGAAGCTTCTTCTTACGGGAAATATCACCACCGTAACATTTTGCCAATACATCCTTACGCATTGCCTTTACAGTCTCTCTTGCAATAACCTTGCTGCCCACCGCTGCCTGAATCGGCACTTCAAATAACTGTCTTGGAATCTCTTTCTTTAACTTCTCACACATCTTCTTTCCACGTTCATATGCAGAAACTTCCGGCACAATAAACGATAATGCATCGACTTCTTCTTTATTAATAAGAATATCTAACTTCACTAACTTCGCCTGTTCATATCCTTTTAATTCATAGTCAAATGACGCATATCCTCTGGAACGGGATTTTAATGCATCAAAGAAATCGTATATAATTTCATTTAAAGGAATATCATATTTCAAAAGCGCTCTCTGTCCCTCTACATACTCCATGCTGATATATCTGCCACGCCTCTGCTGGCAGAGTTCCATAATCGCACCAATAAACTCTGTTGTCACCATTATTTCGGCACTGACAATCGGCTCTTCCATATAAGATATTTCGTTTGGGTCAGGAAGGTTTGTTGGATTTGTCAGCTCTATCACCTCTCCGTTGTCTTTATAAACTTTATAAATAACAGATGGCGCAGTTGTTACCAGATCAAGACCATATTCTCTCTCTAATCTCTCCTGAATTATCTCGAGATGCAACAGTCCCAAAAATCCACAACGGAATCCAAATCCAAGAGCAACCGATGTCTCTGGTTCATATTTTAATGCCGCATCATTTAACTGCAATTTTTCCAATGCATCTCTTAAATCCGGGTATTTTGCTCCATCGGCAGGATACAGACCACAATATACCATAGACTGCACTTCCTTGTATCCCGGCAGTGCCTCACTACACGGTGCATCTGCATTGGTTACTGTATCACCTACTTTTGTATCTGCCACATTTTTAATACTGGCTGTAATATATCCAACCATTCCTGCTGACAATTCATCACAGGAAATAAACTGTCCTGCACCGAAATATCCTACTTCTACTACATTCGCTGTAGCACCGGTCGCCATCATTTTAATATTCATTCCAGGCTTTACTGTACCTTCCTTGATTCTGCAGAATACAATTACCCCTTTATAGGAATCATATAAACTGTCAAAAATCAATGCCTGCAAAGGAGCACCTGCATCACCTGTTGGTGCCGGGACATTTTTTACAATCGCTTCTAAAACATCTTCACAGTTTAATCCTGTTTTTGCTGAAACTAAAGGTGCATCTTCTGCTTCAAGCCCAATCACATCCTCTATTTCCGCTTTTACTCTGTCCGGGTCTGCTGAAGGCAGATCCACTTTATTAATTACCGGAAAAACTTCCAGATCATGATCCATCGCAAGATACACATTTGCCAGCGTCTGTGCTTCTACCCCTTGAGCCGCATCTACTACCAAAACAGCACCATCGCAGGCTGCCAGACTTCTTGATACCTCATAATTGAAATCCACATGCCCCGGTGTATCAATCAAATTAAAAATATATTCTTCTCCGTCTTTTGCTTTATATACCGTGCGGACCGCCTGAGACTTAATCGTAATTCCACGCTCACGTTCCAAATCCATATTGTCAAGAACCTGTGACTGCATCTCTCTGTTTGTCAAAAGACCTGTCATCTCAATAATCCTGTCTGCCAATGTAGATTTTCCATGGTCTATATGGGCTATAATACAAAAATTTCTTATTTTACTCTGGTCTATACGTGCCACTTTTTCCTCCACTTACTTTGTCAGATTATCTATAATAAACTGATATATTTTTTGACTGTTATTCATGGCTTCCCAATTGGTGCACATCTGAGATGCCATTTTTCTGTCAGGTGTAGAAATATTCACTTCAATCAGAGTGGTATCACCTTCTTTTACCTGACAGTGAACTACATAATCTCCATTGGATGCCCTGTAGTAATCAGAAATTGTTCCCACTTCATTGCGCAGTTCGTATTTATTATCTACCAAAAACATGTCAATATCGTCTACTACCTGATTTGGTATTTTGTTTTCGAAAAATTTAAGGCTTTCTCTCCCCTCTGATGTCAGATGATAATAGGATGTGTTTCGATTCACATTAGAAAAAACAAACCCGTCTTCTATCAACTCACTGATTGCTTTCTGCACTGCAAAATAATTGGTGTATTCATTTTCCAGAAAAAATTGTGCAATTTGTGTGTTTGTCAATGGAAATTCTACTTTATTCAGCATATGCATAATCATTAACTTATATAAAGTTTCTGTTTCTATCGCCATATGTTGTTACT
This sequence comes from uncultured Eubacterium sp., assembly GCA_947573465.1. Taxonomy (GTDB): domain Bacteria; phylum Bacillota; class Clostridia; order Lachnospirales; family Lachnospiraceae; genus Eubacterium_G. Next base: position 6,351 of record CANPET010000032.1, on the reverse strand, counting down.
CCTCATTTGTACCATATACCAGCTCATCTATCACTGCCAGTATCTCGTCTTTTCCCTGTTTCGTCTGTGCCGAAAAAGGTAATATCTTAGTTCCCGGAACTACATCTAATCCCACTTTTATCATTTTTAAATGCTTTTGAATCTGGCTTCTTTTAATCTTATCCAGTTTCGTAGCAATAATAATCGGCTTATATCCATTTGCCAATATCCATTCATACATATCGATATCATTATTTGATGGCTCATGTCTGATATCAATTAACAGAAATACCGCTTTTAAAACCTGTGAAGTATGAAGATAATTCTCAATCATCTTTCCCCATTTTGCCTTCACTTCTTTTGCAACACTGGCATAACCGTAGCCTGGCAGATCCACAAAATAACATTCTTTATTTACATTATAGAAGTTAATCGTTTGTGTCTTTCCCGGCTGAGAAGATGTTCTGGCAAGTGCTTTTCGATTTACAAGACCATTAATCAAAGATGACTTACCTACATTAGACTTACCTGCAAAAGCAATTTCCGGTATCATATTCTCCGGCAGTTTACTGGTTATCCCACAAACGGTCTCTAATTCAACACTCTTAACAATCATCTTCTCTACCTCATCATTTTATTTACTATTTAACAAAGTGCTGTCTTTAAAACATCACTCATATCTTCTGCCAAAATAACTTTCATGCCACTGGTAATTTCCTTAGAAATCTCATCAAGCATAGGTTCGTTTTTCTTTGGAACCAGCACTGTCTTAATTCCTGCATTTTTTGCAGCCAGAAGTTTTTCTTTTAATCCGCCGATAGGCATAACCTTTCCCCGTAGATTAATTTCCCCTGTCATAGCCACCTTACAGTTTACCTTACGTTTTGCTGCTGCTGACAACAATGCTGTCGCCATGGTAATACCTGCAGATGGACCATCCTTTGGAACAGCCCCTTCCGGTACGTGGATATGTATATCATTGTCTTTAAAGAACGATTTTTTTACACCATAATCGTCTGCGATACTTCTTACATAAGTTAATGCAATCTGTGCCGACTCTTTCATAACATCTCCTAACTGTCCGGTCAGTTTCAACTCACCTTTTCCCGGCATTGTATTAACTTCTATCTGGAGCGTCGTTCCACCTACAGCAGTCCACGCCAATCCTCTTACGATACCAATATCATTCTTCTCATTTGCCATATCAATATCATAAAGTTTTCTTCCAAGATATTTCTCAATGTTTTTTGAAGTAACCTTTAAGCGTTTTTTCTGGTTCTTCACAATTTCACTGGCAGCCTTTCTGCACACCTTTGAAATTTCTCTGTCTAACTGTCTCACACCGGCTTCTCTTGTATAGTATCTTATAATACTGTTAATTCCTTCATCTGTAATGGACAACCAGCTCTTCTTAATACCATTTTTCTCATACTGCTTTTTAATCAAATGATCTTTTGCAATATGAAATTTTTCATTCTCCGTATATCCCTCTACTTCTATAATCTCCATTCTGTCAAGCAATGGCTCCGGAATCGTACTTGCATCATTTGCCGTAGCGATAAATAATACCTTAGACAAGTCAATCGGAAGTTCTACATAATTATCCCGAAACTTCATATTCTGCTCTGAATCTAATACTTCCAGCAATGCTGCAGCAGGATCTCCATGAACACCTCTTCCCATCTTATCAATTTCATCAAATAAAATTAGTGGATTAGATGCTCCTGCCTGTTTTAGTCCTTTTACAATACGTCCCGGCATGGCACCTACATATGTTTTTCTATGTCCACGAATCTCTGACTCATCATCCACACCGCCAAGACAGATTCTGACATACTTCTTATTTAATGCCTCTGCAATAGAATTGGCTATAGATGTCTTTCCTGTTCCCGGTGGTCCCACAAGACATATAATTGGGCTGGCTTTCTCAGCCATAGTAAGCTGTCTTACCGCCAAAAATTCTAATATACGTTCTTTTACTTTTTTCAATTCATAATGGTCTCTATTCAGAATATCCTCTGCATTTTTCAAATCAGGATTCTCTTCTGTCTCATTATTCCACGGAAGTTCTAACATTGTCTCCAAATACGTTCTGATAACATTACCTTCCACTGCATTTCCTGCATAAGATTTGAATCTGGATAATTCTTTGAATAATTTTTCCTTTACCTCTTCATCTGCATTCAACTCACGAATCTGATTTTCAAACTCATCTGCCTCCGCCAAGAAATCATCTCCCAATTCCTCTCTGATAACCTGCATCTGTTCGCGTAGGATATGTTCTTTCTGACTTTTATCTAAGCGTTCTTTCACCTTATTAATAATGTCTGCACGAATTTCACCAATCTCAGACTCTTTTGTCAAATATGCCAGCACAACAGAAAATTTATCCAGTATGTCTGTAACTTCTAAATACTTCTGTTTTGTTTTATAGTCCACCTTAATGCGCAAAAGAATCTGAATCATCATTTTTTCCAAACCATCAATTGCCATTAAGCCTTTAAAACTTGATTCTGAAAGTTCGTTAATTGTTGCGTGGAATGTTTTCACTGCATCTTTTAACTCTCTGACAAAAGCTTCTTCCTGAGTATCTGACAAAGTATTTTCCTCTTCGCAGATGATTTCAGCTTCTCCCTCTAAGTATTCATTTTCTTCATAGAGAGACGAAAGTCTGGCTTTTCCTACAGCCTCTACCATAACTCTTACAATGTTGCCCTGCATTTTATTCAACTGTTTTACGACAACAATTGTACCTACTTTATATACACCATCAAAACCCGGTGTTTCTTCCACCGGGTCTTTCTGTGCAACAACAAATAATTCTCTGCTGTTAAGCATTGCCTCTTCTGCTGCTGCAATTGATGATTTTCTACTAACGTCAAAATGAACTGTTGTTCCCGGTAATATTGCAAGCCCTCTCAATGGTATAACCGGAAATTTTTTTATATTCTCTGACATAAAATCTCCTTATTTCACTACAATTATGCAGTTTTCCCCTTTTTCTTCTTTGTTGTATCATTCTTATTCACACGTGAATTATATACTAACTCAGCATCTGCCAATCCATTGACAACATCTTCATTAATAATACATGCCTTGATTGTTTCATCAGATGGTGTTTCATACATTGTGTCCATAACAGCATTTTCTATTATGGCTCTTAAGCCTCTTGCTCCTGTCTTTCTTTCTACTGCCAGTTTTGCAATCGTGCTGATAGCTTCCTCAGTAAATTTCAACTCTACGCCATCTAACTCAAATAACTTTTTATATTGTTTTACCAAAGCATTCTTTGGTTCTGTTAAAATTCTCTCTAATGCCTTCTCATCTAACAAGTCAAGTGTCACTGTCACAGGAACTCGCCCGATAAATTCCGGTATCAGACCAAACTTTGTCAAATCCTGCGGCATTACTTCTTTTATTAACTCATCTGTCTTCTTATCAGACTTTTCTGATAATTCTGATCCAAAACCGATAGAACTTTTATCCAGTCTTCTCTCAATAATCTTATCCAGTCCTGCAAAAGCACCTCCACAAATAAATAATATATTTGTAGTATCAATTGGAATCAACTCCTGCTGTGGATGCTTTCTACCTCCCTGTGGTGGCACGCTGGCTTCTGTTCCCTCTAAAATCTTAAGAAGTGCCTGCTGTACTCCCTCTCCGGAAACATCTCTGGTAATAGAAACATTTTCAGATTTCTTTGTAATCTTATCTATCTCATCAATATAAATAATTCCATGCTCAGCTCTTTCAATATCATAATCTGCCGACTGAATTAATTTTAATAAAATATTCTCAACATCCTCACCTACATAACCGGCTTCTGTCAATGTAGTAGCATCTGCAATTGCAAATGGCACATTCAGTATTTTTGCCAATGTCTGAGCCAAATAAGTTTTACCGGAACCCGTTGGACCTAGAAGCAATATATTTGACTTCTGTAGTTCTACATCCAAATCTTTGTTTGCCAGCACTCTCTTATAATGATTATATACTGCAACAGACAATACTTTCTTTGCCTCATCCTGCCCAATCACATATTGGTCTAAAAACTCTTTTATCTCTTTTGGCTTTAGTAAATTAATTTCATCCTTAGCGTCATCTTCACCATTCCCATAAACTTCATCATCTACAATGCCTGCGCAGATTTCCACACATTCATCGCAAATATAAGCGTCTCCGGGACCTGATATCAGTCTTCTTACCTGTCCCTCTGCTCTCCCACAAAAAGAACAGCGCAAAATATTATCCGTTATATTCTTATTTGCCATAACAACCTCTCATATTTCAACATAAGGCACCACTAACCGCGGTGCCTTATATTATCTTTCTTTTATTACCTGATCTACCAAACCATAGTCCTTTGCCTCATCCGCAGACATCCAGTTATCTCTGTCAGTGTCTTTTTCAACAACTTCAACAGGCTGTCCGGAATTTTCAGCTAAGATTTCGTTTAATTTTTTCTTAGTCTTTAAAATATGTTCTGCAGCAATCTGAATCTCTGTAGCCTGTCCCTGCGCACCGCCAAGTGGCTGATGAATCATAATTTCTGCATTCGGAAGAGCATATCTCTTCCCCTTTGCTCCACTTGATAAAAGGAATGCACCCATGCTTGCTGCCATACCGATACAAGTAGTTGACACATCACATTTGATATAATTCATAGTATCATAAATAGCCATTCCTGCTGTAACAGAACCTCCCGGACTATTAATGTACATATGAATATCCTTTCCAGGATCTTCTGATTCCAAGAACAATAACTGTGCAACAACCACACTGGCTGTAGCATCATTAATCTCTTCTCCTAAGAAAATAATTCTGTCTTTTAATAATCTTGAATAAATGTCATAGGAACGCTCCCCTCTGGAATTCTGTTCAATGACATAAGGTACTAATGCCATATTCATACCTCCTAATAAAATCTGTATTATTCTTATTTTGCAGCTTCTACTACAAGTTTTGCTGCCTTTCTTGCACAGATATCCGCCTTAAAGTTTTTCTTATCATCATCTGATAATAATTCATTCACTTTATCAGCTTCCATCTGATATCTTTCTGCCATTTTCTTAATTTCTTCATCATACTCTTCTTCTGTAGCTTCAATATTTTCAGCCTTAACAATTGCCTCAAGTACAAGACTTGATTCTACTCTTGCCTGAGCTTGTGGTTTTACCTGCTCTGTAAGCTGCTCTACTGTAGCTCCAGTGAACTGCATATACTGTTCAAAAGAGATACCCTGCATAGCAATATTCTGTGCAAACTCTTCTACCATCTGCTGGCACTGAGCTTCAATCATCTTTTCAGGAATATCCATTTCTGAATCCTTAACGATTGCTTCAATTACTTTGCTTTCCTTATCAGCTTCTGCTTCCTGTGCTTTCTTTTCTTCAAGGTTCTTCTTAATGTCAGCCTTATACTCATCTAATGTATCAAATTCTGAAACATCCTGTGCAAAGTCATCATCTACTTCAGGATATTCCTTAACTTTTATCTCTTTAATTGTCACTTTAAACATTGCCGGCTTTCCTGCAAGTTCTTCTGCCTGATACTGTTCTGGGAAAGTAACATTTACTTCTACTTCTTCTCCAACTTTCTTTCCGATAAGCTGCTCTTCAAATGTATCAATAAATGAATGGGAACCGATTGTTAATGGATAATCCTCTCCTTTTCCTCCTTCAAACGGATCGCCATCTACAAAACCTTCAAAATCAATTGTTGTCTGGTCGCCATCTTCTACTGCCTTGTCATCTGCTGCAACAAGTCTTGCATTCTGCTCTTTTACCTTATCAAGTTCAGCCTGTACATCTTCATCTGTAACAGTTGTGTCCATTGCTTCAACCTTTACACCTTTGTATTTTCCAAGTTTCACTTCAGGTTTCAAAGTTACTTCTGCCTCGAAAATAAATGGTTTTCCTTTTTCAATCTGCGTTACATTGATTTCCGGACGGGCAACGATTTCTAATTCACTTTCAACTGCCGCATCTGCATATGCATTTGGAATAAGAGCATTTGCAGCATCTTCATAAAATACACCTGCTCCATACATCTTTTCAACCATAGCATAAGGTACTTTACCTTTTCTAAATCCTGGTACATTAAATTTATTCTTGTTCTTCTGATATGCAGCCTGAATCGCTTTATCAAACTCTTCTGCTGATACCTCAATAGTAAGCTTCGCTGTGTTGTTCTCTAACTTTTCTACCTGTAAACTCATTATTTTTCCTCCTTGTTATAAAAACGGGCTTGAGTAATCCCATTTATTCACTCTAATAATCGACGTAAAGGCATAGTAACCCCTTGACGCAGAGTAAAATTATACCATAAAATCTCTCGATTGTCACTACCTTAATATTGAATTTCAATGCTTAT
>CANPET010000031.1 GCA_947573465.1 uncultured Eubacterium sp. | reverse complement strand
TAGAATTGAATCACAATAATTATGTTTATCGCTAATAGGCTTCACAGCATTCATCGGAGTATTTCCAACCATATCTGTTGCATAAGCATAAATTTGTCCTTTAAAATCCTTATCTATTTTAAATTCTATTTTCCCTTCTTTTACTGCCTTTGTCCCACTATACTGCTTATTACCTTTTAAATCCTCTGCAATATATGTAATAGTCTTTACACCTGAAGCGCATTCATTATCTTGCTTTATATCTTCTGCATGAATTGTTACATATGCTGCTTCTTGGAAATAAAAACCATAGTCTGTAATCTGAACTACTTTATATAAATTCGTATCTTCATCTTTACTCACATCGATGTTTCTTTCTGGTATAAATTCAAATCCTGTTATAACTGGATATGTTGTATCCTTATATACAGTTTTTGTTAATGTATCTATTTTATTACCAGCATTATCTTCAACATCCACGCTTACTGTATAAGAACCGTCATTTTTATTAGCCTTTATTTTTGTCGTGTTAATATCATTGAATAGTATCTCATTAGTAATTTTATTTTCTTTATAAGTCTTTGGATAGCCAGAATATAAATATTCATCCTCTCTATCCTTTTCTTCTCCTTTTACTTTTACAGCAACTTTAAATAGTCCTGACTTCGTATCTTGTGCTGTAAATGAAAAACAAACATTTCCACCATAAATTGAATTATATACTCTATCATTATCTAATGATGTAACTGTAATATCATTTGATACAATTGGATTTTCGGTTTCCAACATTGTGTATCCCTTATTATCTCTTACATTGGAATTTTTCTCATTAGGTCCCACCCACTCCGATTCTCTTCCAACATTGTCAATTGCTTTTAATCTAAAATATCCTTCAAAATCTGGTTCAATCTCAAATGCAACGTTTCCTTCTTTATCTGGTTCCTTTATCTGTTTATTAATATCAAGTATTTTTGCATCCTCGTCCACACATTTTCTCATTTCTATTCTATTTAAACCTGAGCTATTTGATACGTCAGCAGTCTTAACAGTAATTTCTACTCTAGCATTAGCAAAATATCCAAAAGATAGCATTCTTGCAATAAACGGTATTTCTTGCTCTTTGAATGTAATTTTCTCTATCGTAGGATTCGTGGTATCAATTGCAAACTTTGGTATTTCAACTAACTCTGTTATTTCTTGTGTGTCTACATTCTTAAAGGCAACCTTATACTCCGAATATACGCCTTCCTTTGTTTCTGTAATCTTTGTATCCCATTCTTTAGCATCAACTGAATTCGTACCTTTTATTACTTCCCAACCTTCTGGTGCTGTTATCTTAAATCCTTCAGTTTCTTCTGCACAACTATACCACTCGCATACCGGATTACCTTTCTCGTCCTTTTCAGTATATTGTGATGCTGTCATTGAATATTTCGGTACATCAACATACTCTATGTTAATCACAAGTACTTTTGTTTCTGCTGACTTATAGTAAGTATCTCCACTAATTTTCGCTTGAACTTTAATTGTTCCAACACCAAAATATGTTATCTTTCCAGATTCAGCATCTACTGTGGCAATTGCTTTTTCTATACCTGTTACCTCATCTATAATTGGGGTTGCCTCAATAATACTGTATGTAATACTGCCACCCAATTGATTACTGTCGTCTTTCTTCAACGCATCTGTATGAGCTGTGACTGTAAATGTATTTTTTTTATCCTCTGAACTTTTATATGAAATTGTTATTGGGCTTTCATTTTCAAACTTCAGTTCTTGAGTGCTCTGACTTATATTTACCGTCTGGTCTATAAAATATTTTTGAGTATAATTCTCATAACCTGTTTTATCATTTCTTGTTATTCTTACTGCATATTTCAAGTTAGAAGGACCATATACTTGTGGTATATCCTCTGACCATTCATATTTTTTTTCTTTGTCATATTCACCTTCATAAGTTGTATATTCAATTGTATCCCATTTGTCATTTGTTCCTGTAATATTTAATGCTGAATGATTTTTACCATTAAAAGTTCCACTATATGTACTACAAATAACCCCTTCTATTTCCGCTGGATACACTCTTGCACTATAGGTCGTTTCTGTTGTTTTACAATTTTTACCTTCAATTTTTATATAAAAAGTTTTCTCTTCACAAAATTGTATCTTTGGAATATTATCTTCTTTATATTCTTTATAATTAATTTCTCCATTCTCATCCTTTTTGTCGCCACAGTAAATGGTGTAGTTTCCTTTTTCTATTCCTTCCTCATACTCTACCATCGCCACGTTATGTAATTTCCCATCATATGCTTCGTTATTTGAACCATATGGGATTACCTTAATGCCTGTTATTTCAGCCTCGGTAACCTTTGCCTTAACTTCAACAATTCTAGTTTCATAATAATCTCTAGATATTTTAACTTTAATTAATTTTTCACTTACAGTATTAGCAATTTTAGGTTTATTATCTGACCACGTTACTCCATCATCTTCACTATATTCAAATGTATATTCGTCGAAGTCTTTCCATTTATCGTCCAATACTACCGCATCATATTGTGTTTCTTCATCTGAATTTACATCATATTTTTTTTCATATCCCTTCACTATAGAACTTTTTTTATCAGAAGAATATATCATGTTCTCTGATATTTCTCCTTTTTCCATCTTTGCTGTTATTTCTTCGGACACCCACTCTTCGTATCCTTCTTTATTTATTTTTACTACAATTTTCTTTTCGCCTGGCTCTTTAATTTTAGCCTCTTTCATTTCCTCTCCATCTACTACATATGTAACAATTGCAGGTTCATAATCCCCTTGAATTTCTACTGCATCATACTCTTTTCCATCATATTTTCCCTCACACCCTTTAACTGTTACCGTTAATTTTTTTAATTCTTCCGTTTCACTTATTGTCTCCACTTCATCTGCTGCTGCATACAGTGCCACATTCTCCGGAATTACTCCCACAAGCATAAGCAATGAAAGAATAATTGCTACTGCTCTTCTTAACTTTGTACTCTTCATCATAATTCAATCTCCCTTTTGCATTTTTTATATAATTTCATCTGAGTGTATCAATGTGATACTTTCCAAAATTTCTATATTTTCTACTTTTGCATTATCAATGCTTTCCTCTAAAACTTCCGTTCCTTCCTGTAATAGCTCTGTTCCCATAATTTCATTCTCATTCAATGGTTCAGTCGCCATATTGTCAATTACAGGAACTGCTTTGGATTCAAAAGCTTTTCCTTCCTGTTTATCTATCGTCTCTGTCAGTTTTCCTCTCTCCTTTGCTACAGGAGTTGGTCTGAAATCCTTTCTGCCTGTTTTCTCATTGTTAGCTCTCATCTGTTCAATAGACTTTTTAGCGGTTCTACCACTGAGGTCACCAATGATTTTCATAATTCCAAACTTAAACCAAAGAAAACAAGATGTCAGGAAAAATATTCCTGCAAGAGAAAAGGCTGTGATAGAAATTATTGTGTATATTTGTGCCATAATTTTTATTTCCTTTCCTCTGTATTTTCATATGTATCATTTATGCTTTCCCTGTATATTCTGCAATTGTCCTTTATGTCTTCTTTGATTGCCGTAGATGCCTGCTGTGTTACAAACATTTTTTCAGTCTTGGTATCTATCGTGTCTAAAATATCAATGACTTGATTTTTGTCTATACCCAGTTGGGCAAAACCTTTTCTTTGATCATTTAATAAAGCCCCAATCTGTCGGTATAATACCAACCTCACATATGCAGCATCTTCATCCTCATAATCATCCAAATTATGAATGCACTTACTCAAAGTGTTTAATAATTTGTCGTATGTTTCATAGGTAGGTTCCTTTTTACTTGTGTCACTTAAAACATATTCCGAGTAGAATTTACATACCGTAGCATACCCATTACTGATATTGAAATATTTAAAACTTTTATCCTTCGATTCTACAATCAGATTAAAATATGGCAGGCTTCTTTGTATCTGCTCCCGAAAACCATTTTCTCCATTCACAGAATACATATAAAAATATGTCGTTCCTGCCTCATAGTACAATTCCAACGCATCCTTCTGGTTTCTGCTTATCTCACCCTTGTTGGCATTGTACTTCGCCTCAAACTGCTTGCTCTCCTCATTTCCAAACTTTCCATTATCCTTGTAGGCTTGAAGCAGCTTGATATAAGCCCTCGTATCCCCCTTAAATATGTCAATTGCCTCAAGATATGTCTTAACTTTTGTATCGTAAGGTGTCGAGGTTGAAATGTTTATCTTTTGGTCATAATCTTTATTATTTTCATAAGATGCCATAACATTTCCAAAAGCACCCACGCAAAGCATTATTATCGTAGTTGCCGCAGTGGCTATAAATGATATCAATTTTCTTTTTTGTTTCTTTTTGTAGACACCATCCTCTTCTTCGTAATGGTCTAACGCATACATTAACTCATTACAGTTCTGATATCTGTCTTCCGGGTCAAGGGCTGTACATTTATCTATGATTCTCTCCAAACCACCTGACAGTTCCGGGTTCCACTGGCGTATCGGCGCATACATATAATCCGCTGGTCTTGGATCTACACCTGTCAGTAAATGGTGCATGGTCATACCTAACGTATATATATCCGATCTTGCATCCGTCTGCCTGTTACCATAATGTTCCGGCGATGCATATCCTTTTGTTCCCAGAACCTTTGTATCTGCTAAATTTTGTTCCTTATATTCTCTGGCAATACCAAAGTCAATAATCTTAATATTTCCTTCCGGCTTTAACATAATATTGGCAGGTTTCATATCACGATATATAATTGGCGGTTTCTGCGAATGCAGATACCCCAACGCATCACACACCTGTTTTGCCCAATCAATTACCAATTCCTGAGGCTGTGCACCGTACTCATTCAATATCTTGTCTAGTGATTCACCTTCTATATAATCCATGATAATGTATATTGTCTGCCCATTATCAATGATATCTACAATACGTGGAAGTGCCGGATGATCTAATCTCTTCATAAGATTTGCTTCTGCCAGCAAGCTGTTTTCTATAATCTCATCATTCTTTCCATTAGCACTCTTCTTGATTTCTTTAACTGCCCACTGTTTGTTCAATCGTTTATCCATCGCCAGATAAACATATGACATTCCACCTGTGCCTATCAGTTTTAATATTTCATACTTTCCATCTACTACTGTTCCGATTTCTGTTGCCACTTGTCCACCACCTTATCCAACGCATTTAATCAAGCCCACAGTTATATTATCTTTTTCATTTCTGCTCTTAACTAAATCAATTAATTGCCTACTGTTATATTCCATAATTGATTTGTCTGTTAACGTATCAGGACTTAAATTATGATATATTTCTGCTTCTGTTAAAACATGTCTAAATCCATCTGAGCACAACATAAATACAGTATTTTTGTTTACATCTCCTGTCTTTATTTCCGGGGTCACCTCTCTTGATGCTCCAACACATTGAAGAAGCAGATTCTTTCTCGAATCAACTTTAGCCTGTTCTAAAGTCATATTCCCTCTCTTTATTTCTCTTTGTATGAAAGTCTGATCCTCTGTTAGCTGCTCCAATTTCTCAGTAATTTGATATATTCTGGAATCACCTACATGTACAATGACATATTGTTCTTCTATGATTAATATTCCACTAAAGGTAGTTCCTAAACTTATATTCTGCTGCTTTCCATATTGCATGATTCTATAATTTAACTCTTTTAGTATCATTGACCATTCCTGACCGATTTCTTCCAGCGTTTTTATTAATATTTTCTTCGGTAGTTCTTCTTCAAACCATTTTCCAAATCTTTTTATCACTGTGGCACTGGCTACTTCACCTTTATCCAATCCACCCATCCCATCACATATAATCCCCATGGCAATATTTCCTTTTGTGTCTGCCTTGGCTATTTTAATGCTTATGCTGTCTTGATTTGTCATTTTACTTATTCCAATATCTGTAATCCCAGCACCAATGAAATTCATCACTTATTCCTCCTGATTTCATACATTATTCAACATGAAATTCAAATTCCTCATTTGCAAGTCTTATGCAATCTAAATCAAATATCTCAACTTCGCTATTTCTTTCAATAATTTCACCATTTACAAATGTTCCATTAGTTGAATTATTGTCTTTTATAAAATATCTGTTTCCATCTGTGATAATATCTGAATGAAGACGGCTTACCTTATTATTGTTCATTACAAAGTAATCAACATAACTTTTTTCTTTACCGATTCTAAAAACCGGCTTATTCAAATCTATATGTTCATAATTAAACATCCTTATCAGATAAGGGTATCTCTCTCCTTGATTATTTAATAATGCTGTACCCTCATCCTCTATCAAAACAGCAGTTCCTTCGTCATCTTCCATTAATAAATCTGCATTATCATCCAGCAATGCTGTATCATTATTCTCCTCAAACAATAACGCTGTACCTTCTTCGTTATCTTCCTCATATAATAATGCCGTGCCGTCTTCCTCTAACAAAGCCGTTGCATCACTTTCTTCTTCAAGCATCATTGTACCTTCCTCGTCAGACTCCACATTCCTAAGGGAGCTGCTATTATTCGTCCACTCTCTTTCCCTTAAGTTCTGGCTCTGCCCTGGTTTTTCTCTTATTATTTGTTTGTATACCTGTGGATATGTTTTTAATATATAATTTTCTATATTAAGAGAAGAAAAGAACTGCATTCCTTTTAAGTAATTCATTAATTCATTGAGAAATTTTGTATCTTCTTCCAATTTGAAAACCGACATATAAATAACATCATATAAAAAAGAAAAAATATTTACCGAAACATTCTGACTAATAAATGGTTGATATAAGAAATTCACTTCCCTTGTCATTTCATTCACAAATATATAGTTGGGGTTTAAAACTAAGTTGTTAATATTAAACCCATTTCTGTCTATTTTTTTTGTCACTTCAATAATCTGGGCAAAAACAAGAAAGAATTCATTTTTACTGATACCTCTTTCTAAATATTTTTTTAATGCAACACCATCAGGTGATGTATATACAATCTTTCTCCCCCCTTGCCAATTAGGTCGCATAAATCCTCGAATTAATTTTCTATTAAAAAGTTCTAACTCTCTAATATTAATTTCTTCTCCTCTTTGAATTCGTTCTTTAATTATTATTCGTCCTTGCTTTAATATTACTTTTAATCTCAACATTACAATTTCCCATTATTTTTTGTTATGTATAATAATATATTTATCGTTCAAACTATTTTTATAACATCTATTTTTCGACAATCTATCATTCATATTATATAACTATAGTTTATTTTTTTCAACTATAGTTTATTAATTTTATGTGCCATTATTGTTAGACTAGTAAATATATTTAAGCTTTTATATAAATATTGGTATAGAAAAACTTTTTTTTACATAACCACTAGTAGAGAAAAACGTATTTTACATAAAACTTTATTGATCGGAGATATTATGAACAAAAGTAAACTATATAAAGAAATGGGATTACGTATTCGTAGTTGTAGAAAAAGAGAACAACTCTCTCAAGAACAATTGGCCGAAATTATGAATGTCACACCACAAATGATTAGCAATGCCGAAAATGGCACAAAAGGAATTCGACCTGAAAATATTATTAAATTTAGCCAAGCTTTAAATATTAGCTGCGATTATATCTTAACTGGAAAAGGTGGGCAGTCAGACTTTGATTCCATCATTAAATATTCTGAAATATTAGGTTCCGAAAATATTGATACCATGATTAAATTGCTTAGAACAGTTCAATGTTTTTCTAAATTAGATGATTAAATATTATTTCTTCCTATTGATAAAACTTCTGGATTCCTAAAAAAACAGTCGTATCTGTGATTCACACACATACGACTGTTTCTCTTATCCTGCTTAATTTACTTGTTTAATTTTTAATTCTCACCCTTATCTTCTGCTATACTCATCACTAATTGTTTTTCATAACCCAGTTCCACAATCTCATCTACACTTAATTTTGTTAGCATTCTTTTAATAGCAATTCTTTCACCTTCTGCTTTTCCTTCTGCTAATCCTTTCGCTTTTCCTTCTGCCAGTCCTTCTGCTAATCCTTCTGCTAACCCTTTCGCCTTTCCTTCTGCCAAACCTTCTTCCATACCTTTCGCCCTTCCTTCTTGCAGACTTTTCCACATCATCTGCTTTTCATGCAAATACAAAGTCATATACTCTCTTCTCCATCCATAATTATTTTTGATTCGTTCTAGTTCTGACTTTATTGTAGCAGAATAACCGGTTTTGTCAAACTCTCCATTTACCGCATTGATAAAATCTTTAAAATCCTGACTTACTTTACCAATATTCCCTTTTGTATTCACTATAATTTTTGTAGTTTCATCACCAAACTCTAACCCATCTACCTCTTTGCATTGGTTTGTAAATGTATATTTATAGTTTCCTCTTCCGTAATAATCAAAAGTACACACAAATATAACAAAACATCTGTTCAACTCCGAATAATGTGCTCCTTTTTCCATTAAGTCCAGATCAATTAAATCCTGATAATATCTGCTCCTTTTCGGAATATGCTCTGTATCAGAGCACTGCATTTCCACATTGTAAATTGTATTATCTCCTTCCACGTAAACATCCATACGAATAGATTTGGCATCTGGTCTGATATCCACTACTCTCTCATAAACCGGATACTCCACTTTGATTACTTCCACTCCTAATATTTCCGATAAAACTTTTTTACAGTTTTCCGGGTTCATCATAAATTTTTGAAAGATAAAATTATCGGATAATTTCAGTTCATTCCATTTCTTTTCCTGTTCTTCTTTGCTAATATGTATTATTTCACTCATTTGCTCTACCTCCGTATTCATAACATTGGTTCTCTCCGAGCTTAAAACGAATTTCCACCTCCTCACATTTTAGATTTTTACAGCCACCTGTCTTAATTTTACATTTTACATCATTTTGTATTTTATTGCAACTTTTTATTTATAGATACAAAGTTGTAAAGTTGTAGAATTACTTTATTTCATCCCATAGCACAAAAAATCAAGACTTTTAGAAATATTCTCCCCAAAGTCTTGATCTTTTCTTTCAACATTTTTTAAATTATCTTCCCCGACACACCTCGATATCCCTCTCAATCTGTGCCTTCAATTCCTCCACACTCTCAAAAGCCCTCTCCGGCCTTACAAAATCATAGAACTCTACCTGTACAATCTCATTATAAATATACTCTTCATAATCCAGAATATGGGTTTCCACTTTTATCTGTGTTCCACTTTCCACAGTGGGATTCACACCAATGTTGGTAATTGCATTAAACCTTTTTCCTGCTACATTCACTACCGTTTTATAAACACCCTTTGGTGGAAGTAATTTCGTGTCTTCTGGAATAATATTTGCTGTAGGAAGTCCCAATGTTCTTCCTAACTGTTTTCCCTGCTCTACTTTTCCAATCACACTATATGGATGATCCAGCATCTCATTTACTGTAAGCATCTCACCTGCTAATATTTTTTCCCTGATGGCAGTACTGCTGATATCCTTATTCTGGTACTGCTCTTTTTCTACTACAATCAGATTGTACCCATACTTACTTTCATTGGCTTTCAAAAATTCCACATTTCCAGAAGCCTTAGCTCCAAATCGAAAATCCGGTCCACATACAATCGTCGTAGCACCAATCTTTTCTTTCAAAATATGACTAACAAATTCATCTGGTGTCAATGAAAGAAACTCTTTCTCCATAGGCATCCTCATATATACATCGATTCCCTGCTGTTCACAGAGCATCTGTTTTTCCATTTCTGTTACAATGGTTTTATTTACATTGTCTGTCAAAAAATTTCCAGGTGATGTTTCAAAAGTCAGTACAACCTTCTGTCTGCCATTAGCATTTCTCTGAATCTCCCCAAACAACTTCTCATGTCCTTTATGTATCCCATCAAATTTTCCAACGGTAACAATCGTATTTTTCAACTTTACATTATCATTTATTGAAATGCACTGCATAATCCCTCCTAAAAAACAACAGGCGGACACCAATTCGTCCGCCCATAATTTACATGATATTTATTACTTACAGAAACATTTTTAAAGGCTTGTATATTTTTTTCTTATCCTGATACATATATAATCCTATAAACTTTCCATCATGAGTATACACACGCACTGTCTGTCCATCTTGATGGTTCATTTTTAGGAGTGTATTTCCTGACGTAAATATATTTCCATTATATACCAGTTTTTCTGCCCCTTCAGACACAATACACTTTGAATAATTATCCAACATTTCATCTACCGGTATTATGTATTCGTCCAGCATATCCATATCCCTGAACTTCTCTATCTGTGCCAAAGTTATACCATCCTCTACCTTGAAACGTTCCACCTTACTACGTATCAGATGTTCCATACATCCACCGACACCAAGTTTATTTCCAATATCATGGCACAACGTTCTGATATATGTTCCCTTTGAACAGGTAACATGCATATCAACTCTTGGTAAATCAATCTTGGTTACCGTAATATCAATAATCTTACAATGTCTTGCCGGCCGTTCAATCACTTCGCCCCTTCTTGCAAGATTATATAACTTTTCACCACCTATCTTAATTGCTGAAAACATAGGAGGTATCTGTTCATAGTCCCCAATAAAACTTTTCACTGTTTCAAAAACCTGTTCTTCCGTTAACGCATTCAACGCTTCCTCCGAAACCTGTTTCACAATCTCTCCCGTTGTATCCTGCGTATTTGTTTCTGTACCAAGTAACAGCGTAGCAATATATGTTTTATCTTTCTCTGATAAAATATCACACAACTTTGTTGCTTTTCCCAGGCACACTGGAAGAACTCCTACTGCATTTGGATCTAACGTACCCATATGCCCAATTTTCTTTTGTTTCAATATACCTCGAAGCCTTGCCACCACATCATGGGATGTGTAGCCCGGTTCCTTATATACATTTATTACTCCACTAATCATATTCCATACCTGTTTATAAATAAATTACCCTTTGATAAAACAGACAAAATCTTAATCCATTTCGTACTTTCCTTATCCTCATGAATAAATTATATTATTTCACTAATTCTGTCTGTTACACATTTAATAACTTCTTCAAGACTGCCCTCCATGTCAAATCCTGCTGCCCTGGCATGACCACCGCCTCCAAAGGAAACTGCAATCTCGCTGACATCCACGTATTTTTTTGACCGAAGACTAATCTTAAATTTATTCTCCTCTAACTGATAAACGAACATAGCCACTTCCACACCAGCCACATTACGAATTGATGCAATGACAGCATCCAAATCGTTGGTTGTTACACCATATTCTTCCATCATATCTGATGTACAATATCCATAAATACATTTTCCATTCATACACAATACCGAATTACTCTGTATCTTTGCTGTAATCATCAACTGATTATATGACTTTCTATAAAATGTATCTTCCAAAATGGTGTTCACATCCACACCAAAATCAATCATTTTCGCTGCAATATTCATAGTTGTTGAAGTTGTAGACTGAAATCTGAAAACACCCGAATCATGAGCAATCCCCATATACATTGGTTCTGCAATGCTTTTATCAAACAATTCTGCATTCAGCAAATTATATAAAACTTCACTGGCAGAGCTTGCTTCTGGAACAATATAATTATCATCTGCATATCCCGGATTACTCTTGTGATGGTCGA
>CANPET010000030.1 GCA_947573465.1 uncultured Eubacterium sp. | reverse complement strand
GGAAGCGCCTGCTCATCTAATAGACCATCCATTAGTAGAACATTAAAGGCAATGGACATAGATAAGGATTTATTAGGTTCAACCATACGATTTAGTTTTAGTGAATTTAATTCAAAAGAAGAAATTGATTATTGTATGGAGCAGTTAAATCAGTTATTGCCAGTGTTAAGAAAATACGTAAGGAGATAGAAGATATGTTTAAATCATTTTTGATAAAATACGCTGAGATTGGTGTAAAAGGAAAAAACAGATATTTATTTGAGAATGCATTGGTAGATAATGCAAAAAGGGCTTTAGATAAAATAGACGGAGAGTTTCAGGTGACAAAAGAAAATGGAAGAGTCTATGCCACAGCTCTTAGCGATTATGACTATGATGAGGCAGTAGATGCTCTGCAGCATGTGTTTGGTATCGTAGGAATTTGTCCAATGGTACAGATTGATGATAATGGATTTGATGACTTGGCAGAAAATGTTGTAAAGTACATTGAAGAAAATTATCAAGAAAAGAATTTTACATTTAAAGTGATGGCAAGACGTGCCAGAAAGAATTATCCAATGGATTCCATGGAAATCAATGCAGAGTTAGGGGGTAGAATATTGGATGCTTTTCCGCAATTGAGTGTGGATGTACATCAACCGGATGTGATTTTCAATGTGGAAATCAGAAATCATATTAATATTTATTCAAAAATTCTTCCAGGACCAGGGGGAATGCCTGTAGGAACAGCAGGAAAGGGAATGCTTCTTTTATCAGGTGGTATTGATAGTCCGGTAGCCGGATGGATGACAGCAAAGCGTGGTGTCGTAGTAGATGCAGTATATTTCCATGCACCGCCGTATACATCTGAGAGAGCAAAACAGAAAGTCGTAGATTTAGCAAAAATTGTATCGAAGTATTCAGGACCGATGAATTTGTATGTAGTGAATTTTACAGACATTCAGATGTATATTTATGATAAATGTCCGCATGATGAATTGACAATTATCATGCGTAGATACATGATGAAAATTGCTGAGCATTTTGCAAAACAGGAAGGTGCTCACGGGCTGATTACAGGAGAGTCTATTGGACAGGTGGCAAGTCAGACGATGCAGAGCCTTGCGGCAACCAATGAGGTCTGTACAATGCCGGTATTCAGACCAGTCATTGCTTTTGATAAGCAGGAAATTATAGATGTGTCATTAAAAATTGGAAGTTATGAAACATCAATTCTTCCATATGAAGACTGCTGTACGACTTTTGTAGCTAAGCATCCAGTAACGAAACCGAATATTAATGTAATTAAGAACTCAGAGAAAAAACTTGCAGAAGAGATAGACAGAATGTTTGAGGAAGCAGTAAATACAGTAGAGTTGATAAAGATTCAGTAAAGAAGTGTTGATCTAGGAATTGCGAAGCAGCTCCTAGATAATAAAAGGACTAGCCTAAATGGCTAGTCCTCTGAAAAGAAACAACCAACGTAATAAAATATTGTTGCCTAATATGTTATTACGTTGAAGGAAGTCAATTTATTTATATTTTTCAAGTACTTCTAAAATTTCTTCAATATTTGACTCGCTATGTATGTTTAAATCAATTGGTTTTGAAAGGTCTAAACTAAAGATTCCCATAATTGATTTTGCGTCAATAACGTAGCGTCCTGAAACTAAATCGAAGTCACTATCAAACTTTGTGATATCATTTACAAATGATTTTACTTTGTCGATTGAACCAAGATTGATTGTCACTGTTTTCATTTTTAACACCTCGCTTTCCTGATAAATACATAATATCATGGATTAGCATATTGTTCAATCGAAAGAAATAATAAATTAGGATAAACTTATAGTAAAATTGTCGGAAAAAGGAGAAGTTTTATGCGAAAAGCAGCATTACATAACTTAGGCTGTAAAGTAAATTACTATGAAACAGAAGCAATGACTCAATTATTAGAGAAAAGTGGATATGAAATTGTGGAATTTTCAGAAAAAGCAGATGTTTATATTGTAAATACATGTTCCGTTACAAATATGGCAGATAGAAAATCGAGGCAGATGCTTCACAAGGCAAAATCAAAGAATCCGGAAGCTGTTGTAGTGGCAACAGGATGTTATGTTCAAACGGCAACAGAAAAAATAAAAGAAGATTTGTCTATTGATATTATTGTTGGGAATAATAAAAAGAAGGATATTGTGGAGATTCTTGATAATTTTTTTGAGAAAAAAGAAAATTTGCATGTAATAGATATCAATCATACAGAGGAGTATGAGAATTTGGAAATATCTACAGTCACAGAACACACCAGAGCTCACATGAAGATTCAGGATGGATGCAACAATTTCTGTTCTTATTGTATTATTCCATATGCGAGAGGAAGAATAAGAAGCCGTAAAATGGATAATATAAAAAAAGAGATGGTGCGATTAGCAGAAAGTGGGTTTTGTGAAATCGTTTTAACAGGAATTAATCTGGGATTTTATAAAGATGGCAATGATACATTGATTGATGTTATTGAAATGGCAGATGGAATTGATGGAATCGAGAGAATACGATTGGGGTCCATTGATCCTGAGATTATTACAGAAGAATTTGTCAGCAGATTAAAGAAAGTAAAAAAGATTTGTCCGCACTTTCATTTATCACTACAAAGTGGATGTGACAGTGTGTTAAAGGCAATGAATAGACATTATACAACTAGTGAATATTTGGAGAAATGTAGGATGTTGCGACAGGTATTTCATAATCCGGCAATCACCACAGATATTATTGTAGGATTTCCAGGGGAAAGTCAATCTGATTTTGAAACCACAGTGGCATTTGCAAAGGAAGTAGGGTTTGCCCAGCTTCATGTGTTTAAATATTCCAAGAGAAATGGGACAGTAGCAGCAAAAATGCCAAATCAGATAGAAGAGAAAGAAAAATCAAAACGTAGTGAAGTTTTGATTCAGGCAGGACTGGAATTGACAAAAAAATACAGGGAAGGTTTTGTTGGTAAGAAAGAAACAGTTTTGTTTGAAGAAGTAAAGAATATAGATGGCAGAGAATATTATGTAGGGCACACAAAGAATTACATAGAAGTTGCAATAGAAAGTAAGGAAGATGTGTCAGGCAAAATATTAAAAGTGGAGATAAAAGACTTTATAAATCATGAAATAATGCTTGCCACTAGATAACTTTTATATTAAACTTATAATATACTGCCAAAAAAGGCAAAAAAAGGACGTGATGAGATGAACAATTTAGAAAACACACAGTATTTCAATGTAGGACAAGAACAGAAATTAGGAGTAGAGGAAATTTTCGAACAGGTATATGCAGCATTATCTGAAAAAGGTTATAATCCGGTAAATCAGATTGTTGGATATATTATGTCAGGGGATCCTACTTATATTACTAGTCATAAAAATGCAAGAAGTCTGATTATGAAAGTAGAACGTGATGAACTCATTGAAGAGGCTGTAAAATATTATATCAATAACAAACTGAAGTAAATCTTTTAGGGAATACTTTCACAGGACAAGGTATCTGATTGGAAAGGTAAAGGTTTATTTGTAGTGCTTATTGGAAAAGGTTAAGAAGATATGAGATTATTAGCGTTAGATTTTGGTTCGAAAACAGTAGGAGTTGCTGTGTCGGATGAACTGGGACTTACTGCTACGGGAGTGGAAATCGTTCGAAGAAAATCGCCAAATAAATTGAGACAGACATTAGCACGCATTGAAGCGTTGATTGAAGAGTATCATGTAGACAAGATTATACTAGGATATCCCGTTATGTTAGATGGCAGTGAGGGAGAACGAGTTGAAAAAACAAAGGAGTTTGCTTTGATGTTGGAAAGGAGAACTGGAAAAGAAATTATTTTTCAGGATGAAAGACTTACCACTGTGGAAGCATACGAAATTATGGATTTGATGGGAATCAAAAAAGAAGACAGATATAACTATGTGGATATGGTAGCTGCAAAGGTAATACTTGAGGATTATTTGAATAGTAGAGCTGAATAGAAAAGATATGAATGCCAACAAAATTGAAAGGTGAAGTGATTAAAATGGAAGAAATGATTGTTTTTGTAGATGAAGATGGCAAAGAGATAGAGATGTTTGTTATTGAAGAAACAAGGATTAATAATGTAAATTACATTCTCGTGACAGACAGTGATGGCGAGGATGAGGAAGCAGAAGCTTATATATTAAAAGATATATCTGATGACGAAGATGAAGAAGCTGTTTACGAATTAGTAGATGATGAATCAGAGATTGATTACATAGGAAAGATTTTTTCAGAATTGCTGGAAGATATTGATGTGACAGTTGAAGATTAAAGACTTGGTCTTCGGGCATTAGCTATGGAGTGATGAAAGGTCAAATCAGACCTTTTATGTTTGTGCGTAAAAATACGTGAGCGGAAATAAGAATTAGGAGGAGTTTAATTAATAATGAGTGACAATTCGAAAATAAAAGTAATTCCATTAGGAGGTTTAGAGGAGATTGGAATGAACATGACTGCCTTTGAGTACAATGACAGTATTGTTGTTGTGGACTGTGGTTTGTCATTTCCAACAGATGACATGTTAGGTATCGACTGTGTAATACCGGATATTACTTTTTTAAGAGAAAACGCAGATAGGATAAAAGGATTTGTAATAACCCATGGACATGAGGATCATATTGGAGCATTGCCATATGTATTAAAAGAAATTAAGGCACCACTTTATGCTACAAAGCTGACAATGGGAATTATAGAAGGAAAATTAGAAGAACATGAGCTTCTGAAGGCTGTAAAGCGAAAAGTGGTAAAGTTTGGACAGAGCATTCATTTAGGTGATTTCAGAATAGAATTTATCAGAACAAATCATAGTATTGCAGATGCAGCTGCATTAGCAATACACACACCGGAAGGAATTATTATACACACTGGAGATTTTAAGGTAGATTACACACCGGTGTTTGGCGATGCTATCAATCTGGCAAGATTTAGTGAATTAGGAAAGAAAGGTGTACTGGCATTAATGTGTGACAGTACCAATGCTTTAAGACCGGGATTCACCCCGTCTGAACGTAAAGTCGGAGAGACTTTTGAACATATTTTTGCAGAGCATAAGAAGAGCAGAATTATTATTGCTACGTTTGCATCGAATGTGGACAGGGTTCAGCAGATTATCAATACAGCATGCAAGTATAAACGAAAAGTAATTGTAGAGGGAAGAAGTATGGTAAACATTATCTCGGTTGCGAGAGAAATGGAATACCTGAAAATACCTGAAAATACATTGATTAGTATAGAGGAGATGGATAATTATACAGATGATCAGTTAGTTTTAATTACAACTGGCAGTCAGGGAGAGTCAATGGCTGCATTATCACGTATGGCAGCATCTCTTCATAGAAAGGTTCATATCAAACCAAGTGATACGATTGTATTCAGTTCCACACCAATCCCGGGAAATGAAAAGGCAGTAACAAAGGTTATTAATGAACTGTATCATCAGGGTGCAGAAGTTATTTTCCAGGATACACATGTTTCGGGACATGCATGTCAGGAAGAGATTAAGTTGATGTATGCATTAGTAAAACCAAAGTATGCAATTCCGGTTCATGGAGAGTACCAGCATTTGAAAGAGCATGGAAGACTTGCTGAGAGTATGGGGATTCCAAAGGAAAATGTTTTTCTGTTAGAGTCGGGTGATGTTTTGGCACTCAATGGTGAATCTGCAAAGGTAGAAGGCAAAGTTCCGGCAGGTTCTGTACTGGTTGACGGTCTGGGTGTTGGCGATGTAGGAAACATTGTACTCCGAGACAGACAGAATCTTGCAGAGAACGGAATTATTATTGTAGTTTTAACTTTAGAGAAGTATTCCAATCAGATTCTGGCAGGGCCGGATATTGTAACAAGGGGATTTGTGTATGTAAGAGAGTCTGAAAATCTCATTGAAAATGCCAAAGAAGTAGTAACCAATGCATTGTTAGATTGCCTCGAAAGCAGAAATGTTGACTGGGGCAAGATTAAGATGGTTGTTAAAGACAGTCTTGGTGAATATTTATGGAAGACAATGAAAAGAAGTCCGATGATTTTACCAATTATTATGGAAGTGGAATAGTCAGGAGTATATATGGATAAAAGTAACACATCAAAAGGATTTGCCAATGTTTCAGTTAAATTATGTAAGTATGTTATTATGGTAGTGGTTATTGTGATATGTGCTACAGCAGCTTTTAATTTTGGCTCTTCGATTTTTAATTCTGAAGGAGTAGACCCTTCACCTGGCACAGATATGCCTGTCACAGTAAAAGAGGGAACAACAATTGATGATTTGGCAGATACTTTAGAAGAGTATGGAATTATTAAAGATACTACGATATTTAAGATTCAATCTTACGTATACGACACTAAAAGTATAAAACCCGGAACTTACATTTTTAATACATCCCAATCTGGTGAACAGATATACGAGATTATTAAAGAAGGACCGGAAGAAAAAAAGGAAGACAAGACGAATCAGGCGGAAGAATAAAGAGTTATAATTATGTGTTGTTAGGAAAATGCGAATGGAGATTCATATGATAGTAGATGAAAGAATCGTATCGTACATGAATTCATTAGAGAGTGCTAATACGGAAATTTTAACAAGAATTGAGAGAGAAGCACATAAAGACAACGTGCCTATTATCAGAAAGGAAATGGAAAGTTTTCTCAAGGTCATGCTGTCAATCAAAAGACCGACAAAAATATTGGAGCTGGGTACTGCAATCGGGTACTCAGCCATTTTAATGAGTGAATGTATTGATAGGGAAGCAAAAATAATTACAATTGAAAATTATGAAAAGAGAATTCCTATTGCAAAAGAAAATATAAGACTGGCAGGAAAAAGCGATGTGATAGAGTTATTAGAAGGAGATGCTTTAGAAATTATGCCGATATTAGAGGCAAATCAGTTTGATTTTGTGTTTATGGATGCAGCAAAAGCTCAATATATTCATTTTTTGCCGGAAGTATTACGGTTGATGAAGAAGGGGGCTGTTCTTATTACAGATAACATCCTGCAGGAAGGAGATTTGATACAGTCAAAGTATGTTGTAAGGCGAAGAGACAGAACTATTCATAAACGAATGCGGGAATATCTGGAGGTTGTAAAGAAACATCCGGAACTTGAAACAAGCATTGTGCCTATTGGCGATGGAATTACGATTTCGGTAAAAAAATAAGTGGATAAAAATTGTCAACAGAGTGAAAGATAAGAGGAAGTAGAAAATGAGAAAACCAGAATTATTAGTACCGGCAAGCAGTCTGGAAGTATTAAAAACAGCTGTAAGATATGGTGCTGATGCAGTTTATATTGGTGGAGAAGTTTTTGGCTTAAGAGCGAAAGCAAAGAATTTTTCTCTAGAAGAAATGGCAGAGGGTGTAAAATATGCACATGAATATGGTGTGAAAGTGTATGTTACAGCCAATATTTTAGCCCATAATGCAGATATTGAGCCTGTAAAGGTATATTTCAATGATTTAAAAAAGGTAAAGCCGGATGCGCTGATTATTTCTGATCCGGCAATTTTTACAATAGCAAAAGAGATGCTGCCGGATATGGAACTTCATGTAAGCACTCAGGCTAACAATACAAATTACGGAACATATAATTTTTGGTATGGACTAGGAGCAAAGCGTGTAGTTTCTGCCAGAGAATTATCTATCCGCGAGATTAAAGAGATTCGAGAGAATATTCCTGATGATATGGAGATAGAGACATTTATTCATGGAGCGATGTGCATTTCTTATTCGGGGAGATGTCTGCTCAGCAGTTTTATGACAGGACGGGATGCGAATAAGGGAGCATGTACCCATCCGTGCCGTTGGAAATATGCTGTCATGGAGGAGAACAGACCGGGTGAGTATATGCCGATAGAAGAAAACGAAAGAGGAACATACATCTTTAATTCGAAGGATCTTTGCATGATTGAACATATACCCGAACTGATAGATGCGGGGATAGACAGTTTTAAGATAGAGGGAAGAATGAAGACCGCGTTGTATGTTGCCACAGTTGCCAGAACATACAGAATGGCAATTGACGATTATTTAAAAAGTCCTAAGAAGTATCAGGATAATATACCAAAGTATAAAGAATTTATTTCTCAGTGTACATACAGGCAGTACACAACAGGATTTTTCTTTGGAAAGCCGGATGAAACTACACAGATCTATGACAGCAATGTGTATGAGAGAGAATATGTCTATCTGGGAATTGTAGGAGAAAGAGTTTCTGAAAATGAATACAGGTTAGAGCAGAAGAATAAATTTTTTGTAGGGCAGACGATTGAAATTATGAGAGCAGATGGCAATGATATAGAAGTAGAGGTAGTTTCCATAAAGGACGAAGAAGGAAATGAAATGGATAGCTGTCCGCATCCGAAACAGAAATTGATTATAAATCTTGGTATGGAACTTGAAACAGGTGATATACTTAGGGTAAAAAGTGAAGAGAAGCAGGTAAACAGTTAAATAATTTATTTTCTAAATATAAAAAACGGACATTCAGTCCGTTTTTTTCGTGCATAGTACAGGCACGAGAAAATCACGTTTTGCATAATATAGAACTAAGTATGTCGAGAGGTGCGAAGCGTGAAAACTTTTTTGGAACCTTTAACACCAGCAGAAGAGAGAGAATGTGTGGAAAGGTTTAAGCAGGGAGATAAAGAAGCAAAGGACATACTCATTGAAAGAAATCTAAGACTGGTGGCGCATATTGCAAAAAAATACTATAGTGAAAATCGTGATAATGAGGATTTGATTTCTATAGGAATTGTAGGACTCATTAAAGCAGTAAATACTTACAATCCATCTAAAGGAAACCGATTGGTGACTTATGCATCAAAATGCATTGAGAATGAACTTTTAATGATGTTACGAAGTGAACGGAAAAGAAATAAAGAAGTATCATTAAATGAGCCGATAGGAATGGATAAAGAAGGAAATACAATTAGTCTTATGGACGTTGTGGAAAATGATGAAATCGATACATTGGATAAAATGGAAAAAGCTGAGGATATTGTCAGAGTAAAAAAATATGTAGATACTGTACTATCAGATAGGGAAAAAGAAATTATTGTAAGAAGATATGGATTAAATGGAACTGCTCCGGTTACTCAGAAAAAAGTTGGTACTGATATGGGAATATCCCGAAGCTATGTCAGTAGAATTGAAAAAAAAGCCTTAGAGAAATTAAAAAAAGCTTTTGACAACACATATATTGCGTGATATATTTAAACATAATTAGTTGCTCTTTTGAATAATAATATTGGAGGAGTATGCTATGGTATGTAGAATAAATTGTGCTGTCATAACCGGTGTAGAGGTGTTACCGGTTGTGGTAGAAACAAATATATGTAATGGCCTGCCATCTTTTGATATGGTAGGTCTTTTGTCGTCTGATATCAAGGAATCCAGAGAACGGGTAAGAACCGCCATTAGAAATTCAGGATTTGTCCTGCCGCCTAAGAGAATAACAATTAGTTTTTCACCGGGAAATATCAGATAATAGGAAACCCATACAATCTGATGGGTGAAAACCTATTAATGATAACGTAAATATTATCGTTAATAGTTGAAATAATTGGAAAAATTGAAATGGGGATTGAAAAAAAGATAAAAAGGTAATAAACTAAAAATAGATATCAGGCGGACGAAAAAGGGATGAAAAATACATAATTAGAAAGCATAACGCATCAAACTTCTGAAGCAAGAATAGAAGTTTGGTGCGTTTGTTTTATAGAACGAAAAAAATAGTAAATAGAAAAGAGCGAGGTGAGAAGCTATGAAAAAGAAGGAATTAATAGGAAAGATTTTATTAAGTACAGGAACAATAATATTATCTATGATTTTGCTACCATTAAGTGTGGTTAGTGCTAAGGTGATACCCAACGATAAGACAGGAATACCTGATAAAAACTTATACCAGGCAATATTGTTTGAACTAGATAAAAAGAGTGATAAAAAGATTACGGATGATGATTTGGAAGAAGTGTATTCTATAGGTGAGTATTTTATAGAAAAAAATAGAAATAAAAAAGTCAAAAACCTGAAGGGTCTTGAAAAATTCAAAAAATTGTATAGTTTAGAAATTCCTATAAAAGGTTCAACAAGTTTAAAGGGAATTGATAAAATACCAAATTTACAACAATTAACAATTAGAAATAGCAAGTTAAAAAATCTTAATGTATTAAAAAAGGTATCTAAATTAGAAAGATTAACTATGCAAAATATTAAAGTGAAGGATTGGACAGCTTTGGGTCAATTAAAAGGATTAACAAGTCTTGAAATTGATAAATGCAATCTAAGAAGTTTTAGACAAATAAAAAAACTCACAAAACTAGACAGCTTAATTATTAAAAGAACAAAGTTAAAAAAATTAAAAGGAATTGAAAAATTAACACAATTGTGGGACTTGGATGTATCTTATAATAAATTAACAAAGCTTCCATCTTTAAAGAAACTTAAAAAGTTAGTTTTAGAACATACATCTTTTTCAGGTAATAAAATAAGCGAGAAAGAATTAAAAAAGAAATTGCCATCTAAAGTTCCAAACAAGTGGCTTAATAATCAGGTATTTTATCAAAATACAAAAAAGAAGTTAAAAGTAAATCATGTGGAAAATATAAATGTTAATACTACAAAAATTACTGGAGTTACAGAAAAGCAAATTAAAAATGTGGTATTAATGACAGAAGAAGGCGAGAAAATTAAAACGGTTAAGTCAAATAAAAAAGGCAAATTTAGTTTTGAGGAACTCGATTTAAGTGCGTATAAAGGAAAGAAGCTAAAAATAGTAATCTTAAGAATATTTTATGATTCAATTAAAGATGAGAGCGGATTTGACACGTTAAGAACAGTAAAATTTATGGTGCAAAACAAGTAAAAAAAACTTGATTTGCCCTGTCATTTATAATAATTGATAAGCTATGTTAGCAGAATAAAAAAACTTAGAGAGATTAAAAAACCTTTGACAACACATACAATGCGTGATAATATTTATTATAATTAGTTGCTCTTTTAAATGGAAATATTGGAGGAGTATGCTATGGTATGTAGAATAAATTGTGCTGCTATAACCGGTGTGGAAGTACTGCCGGTTGTGGTAGAAACAGATATATGTAATGGCCTGCCATCTTTTGATATGGTAGGTCTTTTATCGTCTGATATCAAGGAATCCAGAGAGCGCGTGAGAACTGCAATTAGAAACTCGGGCTTTATCCTGCCACCGAAGAAGATAACAATCAGTTTTTCACCAGGGAATATTAGAAAAGAGGGAACTCATTTTGATCTGTCTGTGGCAGTATCTATACTAGATTCGTTAGAGATTGTGCAATGTGATTTGGGGGATAAAATGTTTATAGGGGAGTTGGGATTAGATGGAAAAGTGATACCGGTAAATGGAGTTTTACCAATGGCACTGTATGCTCTAGAAAGAGGAATAAAAAAGTGCTTTGTTCCCAAGGAAAATTTAGGTGAATGTAGATGCATAGAAGAATTGGAAATTATTGGTGTCGAAAACCTGAATCAACTGGTAATGATGTTGAATTCTAGGCAATATTATATAGAAGAAATACACAACTCAAAGGAGGAAGTGATAGAATGTGACAAAAATGATTTTAAGTATATTTAAGGGCAAATACAGGCAAGAAAAGCGGCGGAGATTGCAGCTGCAGGTAGGCATAATT
>CANPET010000029.1 GCA_947573465.1 uncultured Eubacterium sp. | reverse complement strand
CCCCAATATATCCTCTGGCGTGAAATACTATTCCCATCTTTATCGCAAAATATTACGTTAAATGATTTTCGTTCATAAGTTGCTTTTATAATTTTATCTTCTGTTAAATTTTTATAACTACTATCCCATCCTTGGAATGTATATCCCTCTCGTTCCGGTGCCATTGGCGCTGAAACGGAAGAACCGTATTTCACACTATACTTTTCACTCAATGGCGTTCCATCATAATCCTGAAACTGCACAGTCACTTTTGGCATAGCAGTCACTGTTATCTCTTTACTATATTCACTTGTTCCAAAATTATTTGTTGCACTAACAGCAAAATGATATGTTCCTTCACTATCTAATGGTACTGTATAGGTAGTACCATAGGTAGTATACATATGCCCTACTCCGTCCCCTTTATCTACATTTACCATATAAACTGCTGCATTACTAATAGAATCCCAACTCAAAATTGCTGAATCCCCTACCGGTATTTTGTTTGAATTGTTTTCTAATCTAACTGTCGGAACTGCCGGCTGCGTTAATGTTACTGTCTGTGTTTGTGTCTCACTATTTGCACAACCGCTTACTACTGCGTAATATTTTATTGTCGCGGTCTCATTTATCTCAAATATACTGCTATATTTTGCAAACGCCCCTCCATTAATAGAGTAATATATCTTTGCTGCTGAATTGCTATCGGTTAATCTGATTTGAGTCCTGCCTAATAGTTCTGTCTTAGATAATGTTGGTGCAGGTGCCCGGGAAACAGACACTGTTTGTGAAGCAACAGAGCTCTGGGTATATCCACTCTGAGTACTGTACGCTCTAATAGTATGCGTTCCTGCCGCTGTAATATTAAACGGTGCAGAGTATTGCTTATATGCGCCTCCATCAATAGAGTAATATGTAGTTGTTCCCGTTTTTCCTATTGTGACTCTTTTACCACCATCTATAGAAGCTGTTGTAATGCTTGGTGCATTCACACTCACTTGTTGTTTTACATTAAGATATACAAACCCTTGTACAGCGCCATCATTTTTATTGTAGTATACTTCATTTATTGATTTTGTACTTATCTTACAATATCCATAATCTCTTCCCGCCGATACATATCCACCTTCACTAATGGTGACTGTATTTCCACTAATCTTCTCTACCACAGCAACATGTCCTTTATAACATGCTAAAGCCTTTTCTCTTATTTCCTTACCCCTTTTAAATCCCATATCTTTATAATAACTATTGTACCATGTTAACGCTTTCTTAATTATACATTTTTTTTGAGTCAATTGCTCTACTCTCGCTGCTGCAAACCAAGTACAACCAGATGGGCTATATTCAATATTATTATAGTGATACATTGTATATGGAGCTGAATTTATATCAATATAAATTCCATTTGTACCATTTCCTAAAATTCCCTTTGGTGCAGCTGCTTTCACTTCTGCCGATTGTGATAACGGCAGTATTGTGACCAACATCACAACAACCAAAATTTGTGCGATTGCTTTTTTTACTTTTCTTATCATCTTCTCTTTCCTTTCTCTAATTGCTATCATATAACCTCCTGCCTCTCGTTGCTCCATCATGAACAATCATTATCGACTTGTAACCTAAGAGGTAAACTCTATTTCCACAACTTTTTTCTTTTTAATTTTATACCGAAATCCCATTGCCGGTATTTTTAAAGTATCCTTAAACTGCCTTGCCGCATCTTTTCTTGACATATATAATTTATTGTCACCTACACGCCCATAATATTTACATTTTTTAGACAATTTATATGTCCTTTTTTTGCTTTTCATCTTATGGCAGCTTTCATTGTTTTTTTCTTTGCTAACGCTTCCATTAATAATCAATTTGTTTTTTGAAATTTTTCCATTATATATAACCCCTTTTCCCCAAGGATCATTTTTACTTCCACCATTAAAAGTGGTGGAATACCATTGACTACTACTTTTTGCATATACAGACTGATCGTTCAGTCCTATGCTACTTATTATCACTATTGCAATAACTATTATAAGTTCCACCGATTTTCTTTTCATATAGCCTCCTCATTTTAATATTATCCATTATGCTTCATATAATTCTATCAGAATTACTATAGTTCTGCAAGAATTATTTAAAGTTGACAAAAAAACTATGTGAAGAAATCCTCACTGGTAATTTCCATTCACATAGTTTTTCTATCTTATTTTTTCACAGTATCCACAAGCACTTTTACAACTTGCATAATTCTTTGTTTTTCTTCCTCTGATATTCCATCCATGGCATCATATAATTCATTCGATGATATTAAGGACGATACTTTCAGTAAATCTTCCAAAAAATAATCAGAGTTTACATCTAATTCATTTGCCAGTTTAATAAATGTTTCAAGTCTGGGCGCTTTCACCCCTCGTTCTATCACACTAATATGCTGCACACTTAAATCTAGTTTTTCCGCCAATTGTTCTTGTGTCAAACCTTTGTTTTCCCTTGCCGCCTTTATTCTTCTCCCCATAGGTTTCAAATCCATATTATACTATTCTCCATTTTTAATTCTTATAGGTTTAGTATAATTCTATTTGATTTTGCCATACAGCATTTATCAGACTTAATCTAATTCTTAAAGATTTAGACATTTATTTTTTATTCATATGCAATCTCTATTTTAGATATAAAAATGCCACCTAGCTTTATAGCTAAGTGGTATAAATAATCTTAATATTTTTCACTTATTTTTTTGGCACAAATTCTAATTTTAGTATTGTATCCATTCCTTCTGCTAAACGCTTTAACATCTTTAATGTAGGATTCGCATTTCCTTTTTCAATTTTACTAATGTCCGATTGGTCTATTCCTGTTTTTTTTGCCAATTGTTTCTGTGTCATATTACATCTATGTCTTGCATCAATAATTGCCTGTATAGTATCAAATTCTGGTTCTAAATCATTCCATTCCTTCTTGAAGTCTTCATCTTCCATATACTTATCTAGCACTTTTTCAAAATCATCTCTCATAATTTACTCCCTTCTCAAGAAATACCTTTCTATATCTTTTCGCTTTCTCTAATTCTTTGTTCGGTGTCTTTTGCGTCTTTTTCACAAAACCATTCGTTAATACAATATTATTCCCATGCATAAAGAAATATAATATCCTCGCTCTGTCATTTCCTTGTTGTATTCGTAATTCAAAAATTCCATCTCCCAAACTTTTTGAATAAGGTTCTCTTAATCTTGTGCCATTATCTTTTAAAATTTTTATCATTCTCATTGCTCTGGCTTTTGTCTTTACATTTAATCCATGCAAAAATCTTTCAACAGGTTTTTCTCCATTATTTTTTTGATACATTATGATATTATAATTTTGCATTTATCCTCCTTTTTATTATATGGGATTTATCCCCTTTTGTCAATTCCTTATTCATATTTTATGTGTCATTATTATAAACCTTATGTGCATTATTTGTCAAATTTATTAACAAATAAAAAGAGGATATCGTCTTAAAGTTACATTTGATAATCCCAAATTTTCTTTAAAACGATACCCTCTTTATTCTTTTTGATTATTTACATATTACTTTCTTTTTGTCTCTTAAAATACTCCCTAGTATCTTTTACAATCACACCACTTAATGCAAACAGTGCAATAATATTCGGTATTGCCATCAATCCATTAAAGATATCAGCGATAGTCCAAACTGCTGCCACTGTCATATATGGACCAATAAATACTGCCAGAATGTACAACCATCTGTACACCTTTACAGCCGTTGTACTTCCATTTGATAAATACTCTAAACATCTCTCTCCATAATAATCCCAGCCCAGAATCGTTGTAAAAGCAAAGAACACAAGACAAACCATCAATATCAGCGCTGCTGCATTAGACGGTAGGAAATACAGACCTTTCTGGAAAGCCGCCGTAGTCACCTGAACTCCCTCAAGGCTCTTATCAGCCCATGTTCCCATCATCACAATAGAAAGACCTGTCATAGTACATACGATAATTGTATCAATAAATGTTCCTGTCATTGTAACAAGTCCCTGACGCACCGGTTCCTTTGTCTGAGCTGCTGCAGCAGCAATTGGTGCAGAACCAAGTCCTGCCTCGTTAGAGAAAATTCCACGTGCCACACCTTTCTGCATTGCAATCGCGATAGAAGCAAGCGCACCACCTGCGATTGGTTTGATTCCAAAAGCACCCTTAAAAATTTCTCCAAAAGCCGCTGGAACTTTATCAATATTTACAAAAATCAAAACTAATGCCGCTGCAATATATAAAACCGCCATAAACGGAACTATCACTTCTGAAACTCCGGCGATTCTTTTAATACCACCAATTACAACCAGACCAACGCACAATGTCAACACAATTGCTGTAATAACAATAGATATAGAATAATCTGCACCAAACAGATTTACTGTATGTGCTTTATCCGGATCAAAAAATGACTGCACCGCTGATGCAATACCATTCACCTGTGTAAACGTTCCAATACCAAACAAACCAACACATGCTCCAAAAAATGCAAAGACTTTTGCCAGCCATTTCCATTTATGCCCCATACCATTCTCTATGTAATAAAACGGACCACCCAGCACATGTCCATCTGCACTAATTTTTCTATATTTCACTGCAAGAAAACCTTCTGCATACTTTGTTGCCATTCCAAAAAACGCTGCAATCCACATCCAGAACAACGCTCCGGGACCACCAGCCAAAACACCAATCGCTGTAGCCACACCTACGATATTTCCTGTTCCAATGGTTGCAGAAAGAGCCGTACATAACGCTCCAAAACTAGTTACTTCTCCTTCTCCCCCCTCTTCATTTTTAAACATAAACTTTAATGCTTTCGGTAAATGAAAAACCTGTAGTAATCTTAAACGAAAAGTAAGGTAGATTCCTGCTGCTAATATAAGTACAATCAAAGGTACTCCCCACACCAAAGCATCTACCTGTTCTAAAAATGCCGTAAATTGTTTCATTTTATCCTCCTGTCCTTTTGCCTGAGAGATTAGCATATCACAAGATATGCCGTACACCTTCGGCGCCTGAGTAAACATCAAATGTCATCAGACCTCTCCAGTAATTTTAATCTTTTTTATTATTAGTATCTAATTCTTTTTTAATATATTCTTATAGAAAACAAAAAGTTCACTTTCCAACTTTTCTATAAAAGAACAAAGTGTCGCTTGCGACACTTCGCGCGCGAGCGGTTGCGATAGCATAACTACATCTTCGCGAGCTGCGCATCCTTAGCGGAGCGTTTTTATATAATAGGAAATTCGGAGAAATTTCCTATTATATAAAAAACAGACAGGCATACTTGCAAAATACAAGCGCCTGTCTCGTTTATAGCGTATATAACGCTTGTGGAAAGTTACATCAAACGACTATTTTAATGTAACTGTTGCTCCAACTTCTTCTAACTGTTTCTTAAGAGCTTCAGCTTCTTCTTTAGAGATTCCTTCTTTAACAACCTTAGGAGCTCCGTCAACTACTTCCTTAGCTTCCTTAAGTCCTAAACCAGTTGCATCCTTAACAGCTTTGATAACCTTAACCTTCTGATCACCAACTTCTGTTAACTCTACGTCAAATTCAGTCTTTTCTTCTGCTGCTCCGCCTTCTGCTCCAGCTGCTGCAACTACAACACCTGCTGCTGCAGATACGCCAAATTCTTCTTCACATGCTGTTACTAATTCGTTTAATTCTAAAACTGTTAATCCTTTGATTACTTCAATGATTTCTGCTGTTGTCATTGTTAATTCCTCCTAAATTAATTTCATTTTCTAATTTTTGTTTTACTTGCAGGTCTGCCTGCTTTCTAAATTCTTTACTAAATTTGAGCACTCTCAAATTCTATGCTGCTTCTTCGTCTTTCTCAGCAATCTGCTTGATAACACGAGCGAAGTTTGCAATAGGTGACTGCATAGATCCAAGTAACTTGGAAAGAAGTACTTCTCTTGATGGGATGTTTGCAAGTTTCTTTAATCCTGCTTCATCATAGTAAGCACCATCTACAATACCACCCTTAACTTCCAAAGCTTCAGCGTTCTTAGCGAACTTATATAAAACTCTGGCTGCTGCTGTAGCATCATCTTTACAAACTGCAATAGCAGTTGGTCCTTCAAGATGCTGAGCTAATTCTTCAAATTCTGTGTCTTTGATTGCAAAGTTAATCATTGTGTTCTTGTATACCTTGTACACAACACCAGCTTCTCTTAATTCTCTACGAAGCTCTGTGTCCTGTGCAACAGTAAGTCCACGGTAATCAACTACAACTGCTGTAGCCGCACCATTAAGTAACTCTGAAATCTCTTCTACGATAGGTTTCTTTAACTCTACTTTTGCCATGAATGTTTTGCCTCCTTATTTTTTTATAGGTCATAACCTTCATTTCGCCGAATTTATACAATAATAAAGCCTTTCTATCCAAAGACAGAAAGGCATAAAGTTTCTTTGTATAAAACTTAATTCCTCGGTAGGCGACGATTCTCGAACTTACTTTGCATTCGCAAAACCTACTGTCTTCGGCAATTGGTTTTAAACCACTTGTGCATATTAGCACAATTAATTTGTATTGTCAACAGGTCTTTAACAGCATATCACTAAATATCACTAAAAACAGTTATGCCATTTCCCTGTAACAAGTGTTCTTACGCATTTGTAATCTTAGCAACGTTAACCTTAACACCAGGTCCCATTGTTGATGTAAGAGTAACTGTCTTAAGATAAGCACCCTTAACAGCTGCAGGTTTTACCTTCATTAAAGCATCCATTAATGCGTTGAAGTTTTCTGTAAGCTGTTCTTCTGTAAATGAAGCCTTACCAACTGGAACATGAACGATGTTTGCTTTATCAAGTCTGTACTCAATCTTACCTGCCTTGATATCTTCAATCGCTTTTGTAACGTCCATAGTTACTGTACCTGCTTTTGGGTTAGGCATTAAACCTTTTGGTCCAAGTACACGACCAAGTCTACCAACAACACCCATCATGTCTGGTGTAGCTACAACTACATCAAAGTCGAACCAACCATCATTCTGAATCTTTGGTATTAATTCTTCACCGCCTACAAAATCAGCTCCTGCTGCTTCTGCTTCATCAGCCTTAGCACCCTTAGCGAAAACTAAAACCTTAACAGTTTTACCTGTTCCGTTAGGTAATACTACAGCTCCACGAATCTGCTGATCTGCGTGACGTCCGTCACAACCTGTTCTGATGTGACACTCTATTGTTTCATCAAATTTTGCAACTGCTGCTTTCTTTACTAAAGAAACAGCTTCTTCTGTATCATACTGAACAGCTCTGTCAATATTCTTAGCTGCTTCTGTATATTTCTTTCCTCTCTTCATTTAAACCTCCTCGTGGTAATAACGGATATACCTCCCACGTTTCTCAATTCTTATTTCGATTACAATCGATTAGTCTTCAACCTTGATTCCCATACTTCTTGCTGTACCAGCAATCATGCTCATAGCTGATTCTACGCTGGCTGCATTTAAATCTTTCATCTTTGTTTCAGCAATCTGCTGTAAATCTGCTTTTGAAATTGTTGCAACAGTTTCTTTTAATGAATTACCTGCACCTTTTTGAATCTTGCAAGCCTTCTTTAATAATACAGCTGCTGGTGGAGTCTTTGTTATAAAACTAAAGCTCTTATCCTGGTAAACAGTGATTACAACTGGAATAATCATTCCCGGCTGATCAGCTGTTCTTGCGTTGAAGTCCTTTGTGAACTGAACGATGTTTAATCCCCATTGTCCAAGTGCTGGACCAACTGGTGGAGCTGGTGTTGCTTTTCCAGCTTCGATTTGCAATTTAATGTATCCTTCTACTTTCTTTGCCATCTTCGGCACCTCCTAAATAATGTGGTATTATCGGGAACCCCTCCCACTGCTTTGTGTACACCACAAAACATTCTTCTATAAATACTATCTCAAATAAATATCAGACAGCATTTTCATAAAACCATAAAGGTTTTATTTCAACTTTTTCACTTCTGTAAAATTCAACTCTACAGGAGTTTCTCTACCAAACATGTCCACACTGATTGTGACTGTCTGTCTTGCGTCATCGATGCGTTTTACCTCACCGGCTGTACCGGCCCAAACGCCTGCAATAACATTAACCATTTCACCCTCTTCAAAATCAACATTGATTTTTTCATTGGTTTTAACACCAAGTGTCATCATTTCTTCCGCTGTAAGAGGGACCGGTTTTGATCCCGGACCTACGAATCCTGTAACACCTCTAGTATTTCTGACTACATACCAAGTGTCATCATTCATCACCATGTTTATAAGCACATATCCAGGAAAAAGTTTTTTCTCAGAAACTTTTCTAACACCATTTTTTAATTCTACCACTTCCTGCGTAGGAACTGATACTTCCAATATCTGGTCATGCAGTTTTCTATTTTCTATAGACTGCTCAATATTGGTCTTAACTTTATTCTCATATCCTGAATAAGTATGCACAACATACCAATTTGCTTCTGACATATTATCACCTCTTATTATTATTCTTATTATTTCATAATATTTGTTAAACCAAACTGAACAACCTGGTCAATCATTCCAATAAGAACTCCCATAATAACTGTGACAATTACAACAACAACAGTCTGTTTGATGATTGATGCTTTTGTAGGCCATATAATTTTTGAAAACTCAGCTTTTAATCCTGTCCACCAGTTTTTTAAGCCGCCTTTTTTCTTAGCTTCTGCCATAATTCATTCACCTCCAAATAGACTATTTTGTCTCTTTATGCATTGTATGTTTCTTGCAGAACTTACAATATTTCTTTGTTTCAACTCTATCTGGATGAGTCTTCTTATCCTTTGTTGTATTGTAATTTCTCTGCTTGCATTCTGTACATTCTAATGTAATTTTTGT
The DNA here is from genome assembly GCA_947573465.1 of uncultured Eubacterium sp. GTDB lineage: Bacteria > Bacillota > Clostridia > Lachnospirales > Lachnospiraceae > Eubacterium_G. Next base: position 2,976 of record CANPET010000029.1, on the reverse strand, counting down.
TCTCATGAGTTTCACCTCCGCTTTATTCTCTCGTAGGGCTTTCTTCTATATAATATAATGAATAATTTCCAATAAAATTATTGCAAAAAAAAAAAGACCCTCTCTTCTTACGCAATACTAATATAACACACCCAAAACCAGACGTCAACACAATTTTACGCGAAAACACAAAGTCATGCAAAATCGAAACATATAGAAGTCGGTTATGCTTGCATAAACCGATCTTTTATATGTTTTGATTTTATAGGACGTGAGTCCGCGACCGAGATGAAACACCGAAGGTGTGCAATCGAGGTACGCATGACTTTGTACTTAATGGCACGCGATATAGATTGTTGTCCGCGACCGAGATGTAAGATGCAAAGCATCTGCAATCGAGGTACGCATGACTTTGTTATCTTCCTCCTGCCACGCACATAAAATAAACCTTCTTCACCCCTGCCTTTTTCAACACCTCCGCACAGGCATCTAACGTGCTCCCTGTAGTGTAAATATCATCCACCAACAGAACCGATGTCATCCCCTTCACTCTTTCTATATCAATAGCAAATGCTTTCCTAAGATTCTCACACCTTTCTCCCTTACTCAATCCTTTCTGTGGTTTTGTATCCCGCACACGAATCAAACACCCGCAGTCCATCTCTATCCCTGTATATTCTGCCAAAACCTTTCCAAACTCTTCTGCCTGGTTATATCCTCTTTTTTGTTTTTTCTTCCGATACATTGGAACGGGCAAAATTTTCTCCACGTTCCATTGTTTCAGCAACTTTCTATACCGTTTTGCTCCTATATAACCGAATAAATCACTATAACATCTTTTATTATTATATTTAAATTGGTAAATTACCTTTTTCAATTCTTCTGTATATTCAAAAATACACACGCCCTTGTCAAAAACATGGATACTACTTTCACAATCATGGCAAAATAATTTTTCATCCTCAACTAACTGTTTTCCACATTTCTCACATTTCGGTTCCTTTACAATTTTCACCTTCTGAATGCATTCCTTGCATATTTTTTCGTTTGCTCCAATAACTTTTTCACATACAGGACATACATTTGGAAAAAAAATCCTTTCCAATACTTCAATTCCTTTTTTAATCATTTTCCCCCTTTCTTTTCAACTTTATCACCATTTATGCGTTCACCACATAAGGCACCAACTTATTCTTCATAATAATTCATAATCTGCCATTTCAGCCCGGAATACCTTCTATGCTGATCCTCATTTGCAATCATAGATGCAAAAGTTTCTTTTCTTCCCACAATGCAGACACACTTCTTTGCTCTGGTGACACCTGTATAAAGCAGATTCCTCGTCATAAGCATCGATACTCCAGATACCAAAGGCATAATTACAGCCGGATACTCACTTCCCTGTGATTTATGAATCGTAATAGCATATGCCAATTCCAGTTCTTCTGCCTGTTTTGCATCATAAGTGACATATCTGTCATCATCAAAAACTACTTCTATATAATTGGTGGAATTATTGATTGTTGTAATAATCCCCATATCACCATTAAAGATTCCTGTACCGCTATCATAGATTCTTCCATCTACACTTCTCTGTTCCCATTCCAACTGATAGTTATTTTTTATTTGCATTACTTTGTCTCCTTCTCGAAACATTGTTCCTGCAACTTCCCGCTCATTTTTATCATCAGATTTAGGATTCATATACTTTTGCAACTGCTCATTGAGAGAATTAACACCTAATATTCCCCCACGCATCGGTGTCAATACCTGAATATCCCTCTCATCTGCTCCCACATAATCCGGAAGTTTTGTTTTCAACAATCCAATGGTTGCATTTAACGCCATCTGAGCATTCTCTCTTTCAACGTACAGAAAATCACCTTTACTATTATCAAGAGCCACCTGCTCTCCATCATTAATTTTATGAGCATTAGTAACAATACCGCTTTCGCCCGCCTGTCGGAATACTTTTGTCAGTCTTACTACAGAAAACTGTCCTGATTCAATCATGTCTCTCAATACATTTCCCGGACCAACACTTGCTAACTGATTGACATCTCCTACAAAAACAACACGGGTACCAATTGTAACAGCTTTCAGAAGTGCATGCATCAGAAAAGTATCTACCATAGACATCTCATCTACAATAATTACATCCGTTTCCAATGGATTTTGCTCATTCCTTCCAAATCTTGCCTCTACCTCGTCTCTCTCTACGTTTTCCGAAGAACCGGATATTTCCAGCATTCTATGTATAGTTTTTGCCTCATGACCTGTGGCTTCGTTCATTCTCTTAGCAGCCCGCCCTGTAGGTGCGGCCAGGCTCACATCCATTCCATCTGCCTCAAACATCTGAATAATCGCATTAATAGTTGTGGTCTTTCCTGTACCCGGTCCACCAGTAACAATAGAAACTCCATTATTCTGCGTTTCCACAACAGCCTTCCTCTGAAGTTCATCCAGATGCACCCCTGACAATTTTTCAATTGTATCCAATTTCACATTCATAATATACTCATCTTCAGGATTGGATATATTCAACTCCAACAACATTCGTGCTATATTTAATTCCGTGTAATAAAACGTTGATAAAAATACTGCTTCTATCTCATCAATTGTCTTTAAAATCAGTCTCTTTTCCAGTACCAATTCCGTAAAACAATTATCCAGCAAATCCATATTGTAAGTTCCATCTGCGCTCATATACTGATCACGCAATCCTAACAGATTAACCGTCGCTTCTACAAGTTTATCCTTTGGAAGATATGTATTTCCGGAATTAGACGCCTCTGATAATGCGAAACACATGCCACTTTTAATACGAATAGAAGCATTCACCTCCACACCTGCTCTTCTTGCAATCTCATCAGCCGTCTTAAAACCTATTCCTGAAACATCGTCAGCCAGTCGGTAAGGATTTGACTTAATTATATCGTACACTTTTGTACCATACAGTGTAAATATCTTTGTGCTTAACGTTGGACTGATTCCATA
>CANPET010000028.1 GCA_947573465.1 uncultured Eubacterium sp. | reverse complement strand
TCAGTTGGTTAGAGCAACCGGCTCATAACCGGTCGGTCCTGGGTTCGAGTCCCCGCAGGTCCACTAGGATTAGTAAATTTTGCTAATTAATATTTATGAATAACCAGCAGATATTTTTATATCTAGATTATGGGATCTTAGCTCAGCTGGGAGAGCATCTGCCTTACAAGCAGGGGGTCACAGGTTCGAGCCCTGTAGGTCCCACTTGTACATAATATGTACAATGCGCCGGTGTGGCGGAACTGGCAGACGCGCAGGACTTAAAATCCTGTTGTGGCAACACAGTACCGGTTCGATTCCGGTCACCGGCATAAAAGAGTATCACATTTGTGATACTCTTTTTCGCTATAATAGAGATAGAAAACATCAGAAAAGGAAAGAATGAGAATATGAAGAAACAGGAGAGAAAACAACAAAAAAATATAAATCTTATCAATAGAAATTTTATGAAGCAAATGAGAAAAGTATTAGGTGCTGTCATTATAGTGTCTGCAGTTTGTTTTATGGGAGATGTGACAGCAGAGGCAAATACTGATATGGAGACTTTAAACATTGAAACAGTGAATCAACAAGACACAGGGAATATTTTTTTGACAAAAATATCTAGTACAAAAAAGGGAATAAAGATAAAGTGGACTACTTCGAAAAAATATCAGGGATATATGATATATAGAAGTAAGAATGGTGGCAAATTGCAAAGGGTTGACATTATTAGTAAGAAACAATATGTAGATGAGGATATTGAAACGGGAGAATCATATCGTTACCAGATTACCCCTTTCTATTATAAAAAGAATAAAAAAGTATATGATAAAAAGAGTAGTATAAGTCAATCATATATAGCAAAACCTTATGGTGTAGATAATGTCTGCGTAGTTACTTTTAAAGATCATAAGTATGTTTCTTGGGAAATAAATGAAATGGCATCAGGATATAAAATTTTGCGCAAGAGCGACAAGGAAGATTGGAAAGAAATAGTAACATTAAATAAAAATATTGATAGATATGAAGATTATGACATTGTTTTAGATGAAAAATATCAATATAAAGTAGCTGCAATAGAAAATGTGGATGGGCAGGATTATAGCAGTGTATATTCGGCATCTACAAATGTAGGCGATTTAAAGGGGATAGATGTTTCTTATCATAATGGAAAGATAGATTGGAAAAAGGTTAGAAAAGCAGGAATCTCTTTTGCAATGATTCGAATAGGATATGGTACTTCGAAAGGTGGTATTGTAGACAGTAGTTTAGACTATAATTATAAAAATGCAAGGAAAAATGGAATAAAGGTAGGATTTTATTTGTATAGTTATGCAGATAATGTAAAAGAAGCACGTAATGAAGCAAAATTTACTTACAGAATGCTTCAGAAGTATAACAAGTTAGATTTCCCTATGGCATTTGATTTTGAAAATACATATAGAAATAAGAAGAAATACAAAAAATCAAATACAAAGATTATTACTACTTATTGTGATTATTTAGAGAAGAAAGGATTTGATACGAGTGTTTATTCGTATATGGATTTTTTTCATAAAGCGGTAGATTACAAGAAGGTTTCTAAATATGGAATTTGGCTTGCGAGATGGACTAATAGTACAAAAAATTTTTATGATGGAAGAATTCCGAATGTTCAAATGTGGCAGTATTCTGCTAAGGGGAAGATAAATGGTATTAAGACAGCAGTAGATTTGAATTTGAATGTTGCTCATTAGAAAAAATATTCAAGCTGAACGTGTTTTTCTTATGAAAAATCATTGACATATAATTTTTATTGGTGTAAAATATGCAATGTCGCTAATTTGTGCGATGGTTAAGTGCGTGTAGCTCAGCTGGATAGAGCGTCTGGCTACGGACCAGAAGGTCGAGGGTTCGAATCCTTTCACGCACGTTAAAGACTTCTGAAAATTCAGGAGTCTTTTTTTATGAATAAAAAAAAGTATTTATGACATACTACTGATGTAACAAAACAATTGTTTATGTTTAGGAGGTAGTTATGTCAAAGAATTATTCAAATTCACAGAATGCATCTAATTATAGTGATGCAACAGATGCACAGAACAGCACATCTAAAAACAGCACTTCAAAGAATAGTACTTCAAAAAACAGTACATCTAAGAATAGCACATCTAAGAACAGTACTAGTGATAGTACAAGTTGCAGATAGTTGGTGAAGTGTAAGCCTATAGTGTTCAGTAGACATTATAGGCTTTCTACATATTAAATAAAGATTATACTTTCTTGAATTTTAATTTTTAGTTTAAGTACATGCACTTTATAGTATGGAATTAATAGATTATTATATAATAAAATTTTTGGAGTGTATTGTGGGGAAATTTAATTTTATATCGATGGAAGAGGCTAGAAAACTTGCACTGGATGAGGGATATATTGTTGTTGATTTAAGAGGAGCAAAGGAGTATTATAAATCGCATATAGAGAATGCCATTAATATTCCTTCTGCGGATGTGTCTCAGATTTTAGAATTTGGGAAAAAGGAGTATACATGGATTTTATATTGTACAAGAGGGAGTTTCAGCTTTAAATTAGCCAGTGAATTGTCAGATTGTGGGTATAAGGCATTGGCAGTAGTTGGTGGATATAGAGAATAATGTCGATGTATGCCATTGGGGAAATGGAAAGAACTTCATTGACAATGTATATTAATACCATTATTATGGAATGAGTAATGACAAAATATAGTAAATAAGAATGGAAGATAAATGGAAAAATTAACATTAGTAGCGCCTTGTCATTTTGGCGTAGAGTCGGTATTAAAAAGAGAAATCCTAAATTTAGGATATGAAATTACAAAAGTAGAGGATGGAAGAGTAACTTTTGAGGGAGATAGTCTGGCCGTCTGCAGAGCGAATGTATTTCTGCGTACAGCCGAAAGAGTTCTGATACAGGTTGGCAGAATCCGGGCAACGACTTATGATGAGTTGTTTGAAGCTGTTAAAGCTTTGGAATGGGAGAGGTTTATTCCTAAAGACGGAAAATTCTGGGTAAAAAAGGCTAGTTCTATTAAAAGTAAATTATTCAGTCCGTCAGATATACAGAGAATTGTAAAAAAGGCCATTGTAGAAAAATTAAAGGAAGAGTATCATGTGAATTGGTTTGACGAAAATGGAGCAGAGTATCCAATCCGTGTTTTTTTCTTTAAAGATGAAGCTGTTGTTGCATTGGATACGACAGGCGACTCTCTTCATAAAAGAGGATATCGGAAATATACAGCAAAGGCACCAATTTCGGAGACTTTGGCTGCAGCCCTTATTATGCTTACGCCTTGGAGAAAGGATAGAATACTGGTAGATCCGTTTTGTGGATGTGGAACATTTCCTATAGAAGCTGCAATGATTGCTGCAAATATTGCTCCGGGCATGAATCGAGAATTTACAGCAGAAAGTTGGACAAATATGATACCAAAGAAAAACTGGTATGAGGCTGTTAATGAGGCGGGAGATTTGATTAATGAAGATGTTGATGTCGATATTCAGGGATATGATATTGATTCTGAAATGGTTGAGTTTTCCAGAAGAAATGCAGAAAATGCAGGCGTAGAGCATTTAATACATTTTCAAACAAGACCATTAGAAAGATTAAGCCATAGCAAAAAGTATGGATTTATTATTACGAATCCACCATATGGTGAGAGATTGGAAGAAAAATCTGCCTTGAAATCATTATATGCAAAAATTGGTGAAAGGTACAGAGCTTTAGATGACTGGTCTGCTTTTATTATAACCTCATATGAAAATGCTGAGAAGGATATGGGCATAAAAGCGACAAAAAATCGTAAGATATATAATGGAATGCTGAAAACATATTTTTATCAGTTTATGGGGGCAAAGCCACCAAAAAGAAAATATAAGGAAGAGTAAATGAATAGAAAGAAACTAATTATTATATATTTACCTATATTAATTTTATTTGTTATACTGGCAGTTGCGTTTTTTCTATTTTCCAGACAGACAGTACAAAAAAGTTTGGCAGGCGAGAATATTGATTCTAATAAAAACTGGAACCAAGTTATGGCAAAAAGTGCAAATCAGAATCCAATAGATCTGAAAGTGAATAACAGGCAGATTTCGTTGGGGGAAAATCCAGTTTATATGAGCGAGAATATGAATTTGATGATTCCGGTAAATATAGTTAGAGATACATTGAATTGCGCTGAAAATATTTATCACAACAAGAGGGTTGTTATCGAAAAAGGAAGCAATATTGCAATTATGTATATTGGTGAAAAACGCATAACTTTTAATGATAATGAATATCGTCTGGAAGATAAAATTACAAAAAAAAATGGTATCGTATATGTGCCGGTTACTGTTTTTAGTGATTATTTTAATTACACATATGAGTGGGACAGTAAAAAAAATCAGGCAAGTATGAAAGATAATGCATTGTCAGATTCTTATTTACCAGAGCGATATAGTTATATTGATAAGAAGCGGGCTGTGCCGGTAAAGGATCAGGGGAATTATGGAACATGCTGGGCCTTTGCTACACTTACTGCATTAGAGACAGCATTGACACCAGAGGAAAATTATGATTTCTCGGAAAATAATCTGATTTACAATAATGAATTATCAGATGATATACAGGATGGTGGCGATTATATGATGTCCATGTCTTATCTGATGTCATGGAAAGGTCCTGTGTTGGAAAAAGATGACCCTTACGGCTCAAAGAATAGCAATGAAAAGAGGAACAGTGTCAAGCATGTTCAGGAGGCTCAGATTATTCCGGAAAAAGATTATGGACAAATAAAAGATATGGTTTACAAATATGGTGGTGTAGAGAGTTCTATGTATATGTCAATGAGCAGCAGCAATATGTCATCGGTTTATTATAATGAAACGGAATATGCTTATTGTTATAAAGGAAAAAATAAACCGAATCATGATGTTGTTATTATAGGATGGGATGACAATTATTCTAAGGAATTGTTTAATGACCAGACGATTGAAGGAGATGGAGCATTTATCTGTATGAACAGCTGGGGGGATGATTTTGGCTATCATGGTGTATTTTATGTATCATATTATGATGATTTAATTGGAAGTAACAATGTTTGTTATACAAAGATAGAAAACACAGATAATTATAAAAATATTTATCAGAGTGATTTATGTGGATGGACCGGCTCCATGGGATTTGAGGATGAACAGACAGTTTATTTTTCTAATGTATATACTGCACAGGAAAAGGAGCAGGTGGAAGCGGTAGGTTTTTATGCAACGACTACAGATTTACAATATGAGGTATTTATTTGTCCGAAATATAAAGATGTAAAATCGTTAAATAATAGAAATCACATTGCTGCTTCCGGTGTTATAAAAAATAAAGGATATTATACAATTAAGCTGGATAAAAAGTATGAAGTAGCAGAGGAACAGAAGTTTAGCGTTATTGTAAAGGTAACAAATAGACAAAATAATAAATCGTTTAAGATGATTCCTGTCGAAATGGAGACAGAATCTATGGAAGGAACAGTAGAACTGGCTGATGGAGAAGGGTACTTCAGTGCAGGGGGATTAAACTGGCAGTCTGCTGAAAAGCAGGGATGTAACATATGTCTGAAGGCATATACCTCAAATTAGTGATTATAATAAGTAAAGATATAATTTAAAGGAATATGAATTAAAATAAAAAATACAAAGGATGGGTATTATGAAGAAAATTATTTTTGCGACAACCAATGAAAACAAAGTAAGAGAAGTTAATATGATGATGGAGGACTTTGATGTAGAACTTTGCACAATGAAAGCAGCAGGTGTGGATGTGGAGATTGTGGAAGATGGTACAACTTTTGAAGAAAATGCGGTTATTAAGGCAAAGACGATCATGGAAATTACAGGTGAAATTGCCATTGCAGATGATTCGGGATTAGAAGTAGATTATCTAGATGGTGCTCCAGGAATTTATTCTGCAAGATTTTTAGGCGAGGATACCAGTTATGATATAAAGAATAACTATATTATTGATAAATTAAAAGATGCAAAAGGAAAAGAGCGAAGTGCCAGATTTGTGTGTGCCATTGCAGTCGCATTTCCTGATGGAGAGGTTATTACCTGCAAAGGAACGATTGAAGGTTTGATTGCTTATGAGCAAAAAGGAAAGAATGGTTTTGGCTATGATCCGATAGTGTATGTTCCGGAGTACGAAATGACAACAGGAGAAATGGCACCAGAATTAAAGAATAGTATTAGTCATCGGGGAAAGGCTTTAGAGCAAATGAAAGAAATCTTGAAAGGAAGACTTTAAAACCAATGATAAATGTGGTTATAATCAGTGATTCTCATGGAAATTTAGATAATGTTCGAAAAATAATGGAAAAAGAACAGAATGTGCATCAGGTAATTCATTTGGGAGACTTAATTGGTCAAGAGATGCAATTAAAAGAAATTTGTGGGTGTGAGATAAGTTTTGTAAAAGGAAACTGCGATTATTATGCTGACAATCCTGTATCAGATGTTCTTGAAATTGGAGCAAATCGTATTTTTATTACCCATGGACATCACTATGGCGTGAATTTTGGAATAGACAGATTGTGTTATGCTGCAAAAGAGAATCAGTGTAATATTGCAATGTATGGTCATACTCATGTGCCGGATAATTCTGTTTATGGTGGGATAATTATTGTAAATCCGGGAAGTGTGAGCCAGCCGAGACAATTAAATCATAAACCGACCTATGCTGTGATGAAAATTGATGATGATGGAAAAACAGATATAAGAATACAATATGTATAAAAAAGAAACTATAATAAAATATAAACACTTGTGGAATGGTAGTGTTCTTAATATAATAAAGTTTAAGTGTGACAAATGTAAGCAACTATGTGGAGTAGTTGCTTATTTTTTTAGATAATGAAACGTTTCAAAAAAAAGGAACAAATATTTGAAAAGGAGAAAGATTATGAGAAGGAAGAAAATGCTGAAAAAAGCAATGGTATTGTTTTGTGTGGCAACAATGGTTGTGACAGGAATACCGGTTACAGGAAATGTAACAGAAGCAGCAACAGTGGACTTTTACGCAGAGGAAAGTTCTGTTATGCTGGATAAAGGCGGATTCAAGACGGAAGTTTACGGTGTCGGTACCGATGATTGGGGACAGACATGGACAGACAGAAAGGAGAAATTGCCACCGAAAGTAACATATCTGACGGATAATTATCGGGAGACGGTTGGAACAGTGCCGACAAATGACTGGGCAAGTTCTGTTGTTTTTGACCAGTATTCAGAATCTTTGTATGCACATCCTTTGGCATACAGAGCTGCAAGTAATGGTATGCAGATGGCTGCACCGGCTGTGACTACTTTGAAAAACAGTGTTGATAATGAGCCAATGGTAGAAAGTTATCTGAATGATGATACGGTAGAATTGGTAGTGGGCGGAGAAGGATTTTCTGCAAAAGATGCCAGAGTGGATAAGACAACAGACTGGACTTATGAAATCCTAATGGAAAATAATGCAGGAACATCTTCCATGCGTGCCATTCTGGCGAAGGGAACGCCGTATGCTTATTATACTTTTGATAATCTAAAAGCAACGATTTCGTTAGGGGCAGGTGCAACAGATTTGGCAATATATAAGAATTCCACATCTTCTAACTGTCTGGGTGTCAGCCTAAAAAATAAAAAAGATGGCAAAACACATTATTATAGCGTGAACGCACCAAAAGGAACAACATGGACAAATGCAGGCGGAAAACTGACAGCCAATATGCCGGCAAATGCAAAATATTTGTCCATTGCAATATTACCGGATGGCAGTGACGAGGCATTTCAATTATATGGTAAGTATGCTTTCAATTTTATTACAGACACGAAAGTACAGTGGGAATACCTTAAAAACTCTTCGAAATTAGTTACAAAGTATAACGTTACAACAAAAAATATGGAAACAGGAGCAGTTGGTGGAGATACAATTATTGCACTGTATCCACATCAGTGGCGTTATGCAGAAGAAACGTATACCAATTATACTTATGAGACAGTCCGTGGAACAATGAAAACGATTGTTGGAACAGAATATATTACACAAATGTCTTACAATGGAATATTGACTGGACTTCCGGTGACAGATGATGAAACTACCGTAGGACAGATAAAAGACCAGTTAGGATATTTATATGATTATAGAAAGAACAAAGATGATCCGAAGTGGATTTGTTTTCTGGAAGGTCAATATGGTGGATATGATACATACTGGGTGGGAAAGAATTTGAATACTTTAGCAGATGCAATATGGCTTTCAGGTCAATTTGATGATAAAGATATGAAGGTCATTACAGATGAAATGGTTGCAGGTGTTGAAAATTATCTTCAGTTCTGGTTTGATCCGTTTTCAGGATATCTCAGTGGTAATTTTGTAGATGATTATTTCTATTACAATGAAGACTATGGAACGTTGATTGGCTATCCAGCATCTTATGCAACAGATCAACAGTTAAATGACCATCATTTCCACTATGGATATTGGGTTAAGGCGGCAGCAGCAGTTGCCATGAAAGACCCGGACTGGGCAAAAGAGTGGGGTGGCATGGTTTATGAAATGATTAGTGATTTCGCCAATACCAACCGTGATGGAAGCAGTTTTAATAAAAATAGTCCTGCAAAATATCCATTCCTTAGAAATTTTGATATCTATGAAGGTCATTCCTGGGCATCAGGTGTAGCAAATTACGAGTATGACGAGAATGGAAAACTGTTAACGGAAAAAGGTGGTCTTAGTGGTGGAAATAATCAGGAATCATCATCAGAGGCAGTGAATGCATGGGCATCCCTTATTATGTGGGGTGAAGCTGTAGGAGATGAACAGATACGTGATCTTGGTATCTATATGTATACAACGGAAATTGCAGCAATTGAAGATTATTTTTATGATGTTCATGATGAAATTTTCACAGATGGATATGAAGATAAAGATAATTTTGATTTACAGATAGTTTCAAGATTATTCGGAGGCCGTTACGACCATACAGCGTGGTGGACAGAAAATCCTATTGAAGCATCAACAATTTCTATGCTTCCAATTACAGGTGCCTCTCTTTATTTAGGAAAATATCCTGCGAAAGTAAAAGCAGTCGTGGACAGTATTGGTGAAAACAGTAAGCAGTGGACCAATTTTGTAAATAATAAAGATGCGATTGTAGATAGATTTGCCGGTGGTATGGATATGCTGACAAATCATGATGTTAATCAGGATATTGTGGCAGAGTATTATGCATTTTATGATGCAGATGAAGCATTAAAAATGTATGATGTCAGTGATGACGGAAGAATAGAAAATGGTGAGTCCAGAGCCCATACTTTAGGTTATATTACAAGTCTGAAGAAATATGGAACACAGGATTTCTCAATTACTGCAAGTTCACCGTTTGCAGTTGTATTGAATAAAGATGGTGTGAAAACGTATGTAGCAGAAAACCATACAAATGAAGACCAAAGAATCTATTTCTCAGATAAAACATATGTAGATGTTCCGGCGAATTCTACTTATGAAGGTCCGAAAATGGGAAATGGTGAAAATCCGGAAACAGATGCAAGTGAACTTTTAGGAAATACACAGAAAGTGAATTTGGAAGTTTATCTGGAAAATTACGCCGGAACCGGTTATGACAAGAGCAACAGACAGATTAATGTAAAGGCAGGTACAGAAACTTATACTTATCAGCCACAGGATATTAGTGGATTTACATTTGATGCAAAGAATACAAATAATGTTTTGACAGCTCCAGTAAAAGAAGATAATTCAGGAACAATAAAAGTTTATTATAAACGAAACAGTTATACGATTCAGTATTCTTTATCCGGTGGCTGGGTTGATGGAAATAATCCTGTTTCTTACAGGTATGGAAGTAAGATGGGATTAAAGCCTGCGGTTAAAGAAGGTTACCGATTTGAAGGCTGGTATACAGACGCACAGTATCAAAACCAGATTACAGGTATTACTGATACAACCACAGGAAATCTGGTACTCTATGCTAAGTTTTTAGATGAATCAACAATATCCAATTATACAGTAGAGTATTATAAGCAGAAAGAAGATAAGAGCGGATATGAGATTGTTTCAGGAGATACAAAGACTATCAGTAGTGTTATTGGAACGAAAGTTTCAGCTGAGGTGAAAAAATATGATGGATATGAATTAAATTCTAATTCTGTAACAGAGGGTACTGTATTAGCAGATAATAAACTGATTCTAGGTCTATCTTATGATTTAGAAAAAGGAAATGGCGGAGAGTTCACAGAAGGCAGAGGTGCATATGTTGGAGCTGATAATAGTCTCAACTTTGTAATTAATGATGCACAGGATAAATCTATGGTATTGGTATATTACAAAGTGTGTGGCAATAAGACAGAGGCACAGAGTGTTTATGACAATGCAGTATCCAGTAATGGTGCAGGAATGCCGGGATACTTTATGGAAAAAGAAGGAACTGCTTTTAAGAAGAAGGCAGAAAGTGTTCAGGATAGCCAATATGTGGTATACCGCTTTAATATTCAGGATCAGGAGTTGACAGATTGGATTATGGTTTCTGTTGCAGACCTGAAAGATCAGAGTGCACAGAAGAAAAAGGCAGATTATCGTGTACGTTATTACCTTCAGAAGGCAGATTTTAGCGGATATGAAGAAAAGAGTGATGCAGCAGAGAAATTTACAGGTATTGTTGGCGAAGCTGCTGTAGCGAAAGTAAAAGCCTTTAACGGATACAGTATCAATACAGCGAAAAGCAAGCTGACGGGTGTAGTTAAGGAAGATAATTCTTTGGAATTGGAAGTTTATTATGATAAAGAACCAGAGACGACAGTACCACCAGTTACTACGCCAGAGCCAGTCACTACACCGACACCGGTTACAACGCCGACACCGGTTACAACGCCGACACCAGTTGAAACTACTACAAAAAGTGGAGGTGATATACCACAGACTACCACACCAGAAGCAACAGGAGATGGTACGGAACAGACTACTACACCGGATGTAACGGGAGATAATACAGACCAGACTACCGCACCGGATGTGACAGGTGGAGAGGATAAAAATGCTACGACTACATCAAAAATCAGTGGTACTACAAGCAAAGTAAAACCACCGAAAAAGGTTAAGAAACTTAAAATTAAGAAAAAAGCACGTAGAAAAATTAATATTAAGTGGAAGAAGATTAAAGGAGTTCGTGGTTATCAGGTAGCTATTCGTATTGGTAAGAAAGGAAAGTTCAAAGTCAGAAAGACAATCAAGAGAAATAAGAATCGCTATATTAAAGCAAGACTGAAAAAGAAGAAAGTATATTACATCAAAGTAAGAGCTTATAAAGTGGTTGGAAGAAAGAAAATATATGGTAAGTATTCAGCCGTAAAAAAATATAGAGTCAAATAGTATTTTTCAATAAACTATTTTGATGAAAAGATGCCTTTTTCCTGTAAATCCAGGGCTTTCCAAGGCAAAAAGATTTACAGGAAAAAAGGCTTTCAAAAAAAATAAAAAAAATTGTGAAAAAATTTACAAATTTTGCTTGACTTTATTGTGACCTTCACTTATAATAACTCTTGCGCTGTGAAAAATAAGCATAGCAATCCGGGGTGTGGCTCAGCTTGGCTAGAGCGCCTGATTTGGGATCAGGAGGCCGCAGGTTCGAATCCTGTCACCCCGATATATGCGGGTGTAGTTCAGTGGTAGAACACCAGCCTTCCAAGCTGGATATGTGGGTTCGATTCCCATCACCCGCTTATATATGAAACATATATAGCTTGTGTCCGTAGCTCAGCTGGATAGAGCAACGGCCTTCTAAGCCGTGGGTCGGGGGTTCGAATCCCTTCGGGCACACTTTCTGGATTAAACCAGAGGCATGGTGGCTATAGCGCAGTTGGTTAGCGCGCCAGATTGTGGCTCTGGAGGCCGAGGGTTCGAATCCC
>CANPET010000027.1 GCA_947573465.1 uncultured Eubacterium sp. | reverse complement strand
GTATGGAGTGACGAATTTAATGGAACATCACTTGATCGAAGTGTATGGAATTATGATATTGGAACCGGCGAATGGGGCTGGGGAAATGGAGAAGTCCAGTATTACACAGACAAGGCAGACAATGTCAGTGTATCTGATGGTTCTTTAAAAATAACAGCAAAAAGAGAAAACTATAATGGTTCAGCATATACATCAGGAAGAATCAATACTTTGGGAAAAAAGGCTTTCAAGTATGGAAAGATGGAAGCAAGGATAAAAGTAGAAGGCGGTAATCAGAATGGAGTATGGCCTGCTTTCTGGATGATGGGTAATAATATGGCATCAGGAACCGGATGGCCATATTGTGGTGAGCTGGATATTATGGAGCATGCTAACAGCAGAAATTATGTAGAGGGAACACTCCACTGGAATCAAGGTGGAATGAATGCAGGACTCAATCATGTTTTTTGGGGAAGTTATAGTGGTGGTCAATATTATTATTTCCCAGACAATACAAATAATGGAATCAATGGATGGCATACATATGGAGTCATTTGGGATGAACAGAAAATACAATGGTATGTAGATGATAATGTTTATCTGACAGGATATATTACAAATGATAATGCATATGCATTCCAAAAAGAACAGTTCTTTTTGTTAAATCTTGCTTTAGGAGGAACAGGAACAGGTTATACGGGAAATACTACTGTTGATGGTAATTTCTCATCAGCTACAATGTATGTAGATTACGTAAGGGCGTATCAGGCAGGAGGTTCAGGTGTTGTGACACCACCGAATCCGACAGAACCAGAGGATGGAATGACAGCAACATCCAGTCAGAAGACAAGCCTTGGTGGATGGGGATATTATCTGCTGGGAGGAAATTCCGGAAGATATTCCGGAGGAACATCACTGTCAGAACCATTTACTTTAAAAATTGTAAGTAATAATAAGGCAGCGTGGAACACACAGGCGTTTACTAAGGAAATGGATGTTACACCGGGACATACATACAAGTGTAGTGTAGAGATAAACTCAGATGCGGCTTCCGGTGCAATTCTTATGAAGGACGAAGTAAGCGGAACAGAACTTGTAACAAAAGGACTGAATCCGGGAAATAATGTTTTTGAGGGAACATGTAAGGCATCAGATAATGGCAAGATACAATTAATGTTCAATCTTACCGAGGTGAACGCTGGAACAACATTAAAATTCAATAATGTAAAATTGACAGATATTACTTCAGGAGAAAAAGAGACAACAGGAGCGACACAACCACAGACGACACAACCACAGGTTCCGGAACCGAAGCCGACAGATCCACAACCAACACAGCCGTCAGGAGCGGCAGAATGGGTTGAACTTGGTGGCGATACGCCGAATACATATTATTATGATAAATCTACAATGAAGTTAAATGAAATTGTTAACATTCAGCATCCGGGCTGGGCAGATGAAAAAGGTATTTACATGAATGTTACTTCAGGAATCAGTGAAGTCACAGTAAATGGTGTGTCTTCTAATGTGGCAAAAATTGAAGGAGCAGGGGTGTTAGTTTATTTGTCTGCATTAACAAAAGAGATTAATGAGGTAAAAATCAAACATGGCACAGGAGAAGGATATGTTAAAATAAAGAATGCTTCTAAGTCGACGGGAGAACAGCCAAATCCGACAACAACGGCAAAGGCAGAAACAAAACCGGCAGAGCCAGGAACTACAGTCGGAAATGTGAAAGAACCAACAGAGGTTAGTGGAGCGGCAGTACAAAAACAGGAAAAAGGAAAGGTTGTTATTACATGGAATCAGACTTCTGAGCAAATTAAATCAGGTCAGTTATATAATGTATATATAGATGGAAAATTATATAAGAGTGCTGTAGAAGCACAGGCTGTAGAATATACATTTGCTGAGGCGGGTACATACCAGATTAAGATTACAGGAGTGCTTGGTAACAGGGAGACAAAAGGTGTAACACTGTCAGTTACAGTAGAAAATGTTTCGGAAACAAAACCGTCAGAAATGACATTTGAAGAGATTGCAGGTGCAAATCAGGATATTACAAAAGGTAATTATGGAATGTGGATTAACCAGACCAATACAATGGCAATTGCAGTGGATCCTGCAGATGCAGGTCACATTCAGGGAAAGATTTTAAGCAATCAGAACAACTGGGATCAGTGGGCAGTGCAGTACAAGATTAGGAAGACAGGACTGAAAGCAGGCGAAGAGTATACAGTATTAGTAGATATGAAAGCAAGTTCAGATGATGGTGTGCTTGCAACAGATGGAGATAAGCAGAGTGTTGATTTGAAGGAATCAACAAGTGCAACATTAACACGAAAAGCAAAAGCTGATAAAGATGGAAATATTGTGTTTACAATTGGAGCAGGTCAGGTAGGAATCGGAGTGGTTCTTGATTTCTCAAATGTAGTTGTAAAGGATGCACAGGGAAATGTAGTTGGAGATGTACCGACACCAGAGACAACGCCGGCAGTTGTAGAGACAACACCATCTACAGTAGAGACAACACCGTCTACAGTAGAGACAACACCGTCTACAGTAGAGACAACACCATCTACAGTAGAGACAACACCGCCTACAGTAGAAACGACACCGGCGGTTGTGGAAACAACAACGCAGACACCAGTTGTTACAACAGAAGCGCCAAAAACAACAGTGGCACCAAAGACTACTACAGCAGCAGGGAAAGCACTTGGAAAGACAAAAGTACAGAGTGCAGCAAAGAAGAAAACAGCAGCAAAGGTTAAGATTGCTTTTAAGAAAGTAAAAGGTGCTAAGAAGTATCAGGTACAGATTGCTAAGAATAAGAAGTTTAAGAAAGTTCTTGTAAAGAAGACAGTGAAGAAAGTAAAAGTAACTATTAAGAGCAAGAAGATTAAGAACCAGAAGACTCTTTATGTAAGAATAAGAGCAGTTGGTGCTAAGAAGTGGTCAAAACCAAAAAAGATTAAAATTAAGAAGTAATTCTTAAAAATTATAAATTGTAAATAATATCGCATCAGAAATTAAAAGAATATAGAGATGTTTAAGCTTTGTTGAGGGACATTTGTGATAAGGTTGATTTCAGATGCGGTATTTTTAATTACCTTGTAAAAAAATTATAAAAAATGTTGGAATAAACTGTTAATATATTAAAAAAGTTGATATAATAATTAAAAATATGTTTTTTAATGGAAACAAAGAAAATTGAAAGGTAAAGGAAAAGTTATTATGTTGAGAAGGAGAATCTTGTCTATACTAATGGCAATAACTTTAACAATTACGGGGTTGCAGGTAGTTAATCTGCCTAATTCTGAAAAAGTTCTTGCTGTTGATTCGGACTGGGAATTGGTATGGAGCGATGAGTTTGAAGGGGATTCACTGGACACGAATGTCTGGTGTTATGATGTAGGAATCGGCCCGGAAGGAAATGGATGGGGAAATGAGGAAATACAGTACTATACTGACAGAACAGACAATGTCAGTGTATCCGGTGGAGAATTAAAGATAACTGCAAAAAAGGAGCAGTATGGAAATCGTAATTATACATCCGGAAGAATTACTACATGGAAAAAGAAATCATTTCAGTATGGAAAAATGGAGGCAAGAATCAAAGTAGATGGTGGAAATCAAAATGGTGTCTGGCCTGCTTTCTGGATGATGGGACATGATTATAGTGATGGTACTACAGATGAAGGTATTATCTGGCCATCTTGCGGTGAGTTGGACATTATGGAACATGCTAATAATAGAAATTATACGGAAGGAACCATTCATTGGAGAAGAGGTGGCGTAGGCACTGTAAAAGACAATCATGAATATTGGGGAAGCTATAGTAACGGAGAATATTACTATTTTGATAATAATGAAGAGAATGGTATTAATGGATGGCATACATATGGAGTTATCTGGGATGAAGACAAAATTCAGTGGTATGTAGATGATAATGTATATTTGGTTGCATATTTGAATGAAGGAAATAAGTATGCATTTCAGAAAGAGCACTTCTTCTTGTTTAATCTTGCACTAGGTGGACCAAGTACTGGATATACTGGAAATACAACGGTAGATTCGGATTTTCAGTCCGCTACAATGCATGTTGATTATGTCAGGGTATATCAGGGAGGTTCGACAGAAATAGAGACCACTACAAGAGAAATTGTTTCTCCAGATGGAGATTTTTCCAAGTTAACATATAAAGCATCGAATAATAATCCGGATTTATCAGTTGCATTTTATGAAGGAAAAACGGATGATGAAATTAATTATTGTTTAGACCAGGGAGAGAAATTCTATGTTGCAACAAAGGGAATAAAGGCGGCACCTGATTTCAAACGTGTGGAATGCAATGGAGATGTGCAGGAATCGCCTTCTCCGGGGGCAAATTTCTGGATTCCTATGTCGGTATTAAAGAAAGATGCCTATAATCTGGTTACAATTCAGGACAAGAATGGAAATGAATATCATTTTGTTATTAAATATGGTACACCAGTTGCAGTGGAAACAACAACGCCGGAACAGACAACGCCGGAACAGACAACGCCGGAACAGACAACGCCAGAAGAGACAACTACACCTTCGCAAACTACAAATAAAGAAATTAATTTGTTAGGTTATCAGATTAGTACTTCTTATGAAGGAGTAAGGATTGTTGCAAATGTGGAACCGGTAATTAATGGGCAGGAAGTAAAAAATTGGGGGCTTATTTACGGACTGAAAGGTTATGGTAATAAAGATACAGGAATTACCGACGAAGATATGTATGTTGGAGTGGATAATTCGTATGTAAAATCTTATCAGTCTACAAGTGCAGGGACATTGCAGAGTCAGTTGGGAGCTTCTAGTACAGCTACATATTACGCCAGAACGATGAAATTTGGAGCAAGCACTGTTACAGCCCTGACTGCAGATTATAAAGTAAGAGCATATGCAGTTTTAGCAGATGGAAGTTATGTATATAGTGATATTGGTGAATACTCTATTGCAAGAGTAGCGGACAAGCTATATCAAGGCAAATTAATGAATACAAAATCTTCTCATAGTTATTTATATGAAAAAATTTTAGCAAAAGTATATAAAGATTATAAGGAAGTTGATTTTATATGGAATAATACGGTTGTGAAACCAGAGGAAGTGGAAGCGGATAATTAGAAAAAGTCGAGTATAAACCAGCAAAATATCATAGGAGAGAAAAATGAGTTTTAGTAAATTAGGAAGAAAGGTAATTGCAGTTTTATGTGCAATTGCAATGGTAGTAACATCAGTTACAGTGTATAGAAGTACTGATGTAAAAGCGGCAGAGCCAGATTGGTCAACAATTAAATGGGCTGATGATGGTGCTGAAGGTGGAGCTTTAGCAAATACATACAAGTTCTACAGTGCAGAAGGAACTTTGGTTAATATTCAGAAAACTGGATTCGCAAATGGAAGTAGTTTTTATGTAACTTTTCCGAATGAAGTCAGTGAGTGTTCATTAGGAACAGAAAATTACGATATTCAGGGAGCAGGAATTGCCATTCATGTAAATGCATTTGTTCAAAAAGTAACAGAGTTTACAGTTACATATGCTGGTAATGTTTCTACATGTTATGTATATAATGAAAAAGGTGTAGAAGGTGAAACAATAACACCTGATCCTAATGCACCTACGACTATTCCGGCAACAACAACACCGGCTTCAAGCACAGATGGTGTAGTTTTGGTAAATGATTCAGGTGTTAAGGAAGTTCCAGCTATTACAGGCGGAGATTATTGGCAGGCTGAGTTTAATAACACTGGTGTAAACTATGTTCAAGGTAAGAAATATGTTGCAGAGGTTGTTGTATCTTCAAATGTTGATAAGAAGATTAAGTTAGTATTCCAGAGAGTTAATATTTGGGATTTTGTTGATAGAGATAAGGGTTATGAAGTAGAACTTAAAGCGGGAAAGAAAGTTAAAATTACATATGTATTTGAGGCTGTTCAGGGTACAGACAATGGTAACTATGATATTTATTTAGGCTCAGTTGCTGAAGCTGCAAGATTAGATTTTGAATCCAAAAAACTTACTGAGTATAATGCAGTTCCGGAAGGAGTAGTTACAGGTGTTAAAGAGATTACGGAGGTTGAGTCTACACCAGAAGAAACAAATCCAATCAATCCGGGTTCTATTACTGCACCAACGGGAGTTGCAGCATACAATTTCTATGCTCAGCAAAAGGGATATCAGATAAAATTCACACCAGTGGAAGGTGCAGTGTCTTACAATGTATATTTAGATGATATGCAGCAAGCAATAGCAAATGTAACTGCATCAGATGAATATATTGATGCAAATGCATTTTCATCTAAAGCAGATGGACAGCTGCATATGGTATATCTAACAGCTGTAGATAGTGCGGGAAATGAGTCAGTAAAATCAGAGGCAGCAAAAGTGCGTGTATTGCAGGAAACAAGCGCTGCATCAGATCCGGCAGACGTATCACGAATCTATGTCGTAACAAATGACGGAACAAAAGGCGGAGCTGACATTATCAAGGCAACAAAAACACCAGCGTCACTGACAATTATCAGTGGTGACGGACAGATTAACACAGTGAATGATGGTGGAACAATCAAACTGAGAGGAAATTCAACATCACTGGCAGCCAAGAAGGCATATAATATTTCCTTTAATTCCAAGAAAGAAGTTATGAGTGGAAGAAGTAAGGGAAAGAAATGGTGTCTTTTAGCAAATGCATATGAAAAGACATTGATGAGAAACAAACTTGCGATGGATTTCGGAGCAGCAATTGGAGGAGTTGCAGTGCCGGAAGAGCATTATGCAGAGTTATACATTGATGGAAAGTTAATGGGTAATTACGTTATCAGCGAGCCGGCAGAAAACGGACGTTCCGGATGCGTGTATGATGACGGGGAGACATCAGATGAATTATTGTTTGAATTAGAAGACAATGACAAGAATGAAGAAGAATGTCTGTATTATAATGCACCGGTAACAGGGGTAAGATTTGTAACAGAAGACACAGTAGATACGGCTTCAACCAGATATCAGAAATGGGTAAGCACACTTACAACGTTTGAGAATGCACTGGTGAACACGTCATCAGATGAAGTATTCCAATATATGGATGTGGATTCGTTTGTGAGCATGTATGTTGTAAATGAGTTATTCCAGACGATTGATTTTGGATATTCATCAGTTAAATTTTATATTACATATGATGTAAATGGAGCACCGACGATACACGCAGGACCTTTGTGGGATTTTGATTTGTCATCAGGAAACTCTATTGCGGAGGAAGGAAGAACCTATAACAGATTCAGAGGTCAGGAAGTGAACAAGTGGTTTGGCTATCTGATGAAAAATGATACTTTTAGAAACAAGGTAATAGAAAAGTATAAAGAAGTACAGCCAAGAATACAGAATATTTATAAAGATAACCAGTTAGGAAAAAGCCAGATACAAAGAAATATTGACATTATGGGCAATTCCAGAGTAAGAAACTATACCCAGACATCACAGGGTGGAGCCGGATGGAGTGAATCCGTAGCAGATTCTTATGAACAGACAGGCTGGCAGTACAGTTACAGTACAGTGTCACCATATAACACATATACATATGATCAGCATATAGAATATCTGACAACATGGCTTCAGAACAGAAATGAATGGATATGCAGCCAGTGGGGAATTAATCCTGCTGATTATGAGGAACTAATTAGTAAGGATATTGATATTACAGGATATCAGATCAGTGCTACTTATGGTGGAATAGATGGTAACATGGGATTTAGAACTATTTATCAGGCTGAACCTGTTGTGGAAGGAAAAGAAGTTGAAGAATTAGGTATTATTTATGGCTTGGTTTATGGGTCAGAGAGTGAATTTGTAAAATCATATGTGACAACAGAGGCAGGAAAGATAGGAGCTGTTATGGGAGAATCTGAAACAGCAGAATATTATGCAAGAACAATGGAGTGTAGTGATACACTTAGCAAAGAAGCATATACATCTAAGTATTATATCAGAGTGTATGCAAAATTAAGTGATGGTTCAATTGTATATAGTAATGTGAGATCTTACACTGTTTATAAAGTAGCAGATTATATATATCAGAAAAATCTAGTACCGAGAAAGAGTGCATATGACTATATTTATAATAAAATCTTAAGAAAAGTAGATAGTACTTATCAAGAAGGAGATTTTGACTGGACTAGTACAATTGTAAAATAATATTATATTTGTAACAGTTAGCCATGTGATATAAAACATAGAGAATAAAAAGGATCTTTAAAGCCTTTTTATTCTCTTTTTTTTTATGAAAAAGGGATGCAAATACATAACGGAATTGTTATAATAGAGAACAGAAAGGGTTCGGATAGTTTGACAATAGATGGGACATCTTACAAAAATTATACCAGATATAAAGGGGTAACAGCATTTGCATCTTCAGAAAAGGATGCGGCAAGCAAAGCAATTGATGGAAATGTGGGAAGCAGATGGGAATCAGATCATGGAGTAGATCCACAATACTTAACAGTAGATTTGGGAAATGTATATTCTGTGAAAGATATTGCTATTTATTGGGAAGGTGCATCTGCGAAAGAGTATACAGTTGAAGTGTCAGCAGATGGCAGCAATTTTCAAGAACTGATACAAGTGACAGATACTCATGGAAAGAGAACAGATAACTTGAAGTTGTCAAAAGAAATTCAGGTTCGTACCATTCGAATTAATTGTACCGCTAGAACAACGAACTATGGTGATTCTATTTATGAAATAGGATTTTTTGGAAATGACCCACAGGGAGAAGTTGTACCGGTGTTGTCCAACTTGAAAGTGAGAGATTATTACAGATATACTGGTAAATATATGATTTATTTTACTGAGGCAGCGGAATCAGCAGGATACAATGTTTATATTGATGATAAAGAAAATAAAGTAAAAACGGTAAAAGGTTCAGGAGATTATTTATCTGCAAAAGAAATTAGCCAATTAAGCATCGGCAAACATAAGTTATATGTAGCAAATACAGATGCATCTGGAAAAGAATCTGCCATGCTCAGTACTGAATTTACTGTAGATGAAAATAAAGGAACAAATACAGAGATTGCACAGATATATATCCAGACAGACAAAAATATATCCAGTGAATATCATGAAGATGCAGATGTTACAGTTACTGTAATTGATAAGGATGGCGGAAGCAGCAAAGACCTTATTGACAGTGGATGTAATATTAAGATTCGTGGAAATACTACTGCAGGTGCACCAAAGAAACCGTGGAATATCAAGTTAAGTAAAAAGCAAAGTATTCTGGGAATGGAAAAAGGAAAGAAGTGGTGTCTGCTGGCGAATGCCTTTGACAAATCTTTGATGAGAAACAGTCTGGTACATGATTTTGCAGATGATGTTGGAATTCCGTATTCTTGTGATAATAGATTTGTAGAAGTGTATCTGAATGGAAAGTTCAATGGAAATTATCTGATTACAGAAGCTGTTGAAGCAAAGAAAGAACGTGTTAATATTGATGCATATAATGCAGAAAGTAATGATATTCTTTTAGAACTGGGTACAAGAAATGAACCAGATGTAGATCATTTTACAACAGATACTCTTGGAACAACTTTTGATGTAAATGATCCTGAAAAAGGGGATGATTTAACAGATGCCCAGGTTGATACAAAAATAGCACAAGTAAAAGAATATCTTAATGGGTTTGAGACAGCATTGCGTAATCAGAATTATGATGAAATGCTGAATTATATGGACGAAGATACGTTTGTAAACTTCTATATTGTAAATGAATTGTTTAAGAACGTTGACTTTAATTTTAGTTCTACAAGATTTTACATTAAAGATAATAAAATATATGCAGGACCTTGCTGGGATTTCGATTTATCCAGTGGAAACTGTAAGTCTTCCTATTACAGAGATTATTATGTAGATGGTGTCAGCTATAAAGGATATTATTGCCAGAACATGAACTGGTATAAACAGTTATTTAGAAATGAGACATTCTATAATAGAGTAAAAGAGAGATATAAAGCGTTACCAGACAACGTCAGCGGTCGAGACTTCGAAGGCTACAATGACAGATAAAGTTACAGAAATGCCGACAACAAAAACACGTGTCAGCATATCAGAGACATCATTAGGCAAAGTGGCAAAAGGAAAAGTCAAAAAGGCGATAAAAAAGAAGAATGCCGAGAAAATTAAATTGACATTTAAAAAGTTGAAAAATGTCACGAAATATCAGATTAAGATATCTTCAACGAAAAAGTTTAAAAAGAAGAAAACTATAAGAAGATTAGTGAAAAAGGCAAAAACTTCATTGAAGATAAAGAAATTTAGGAAAGCTGAAAAACTTTATGTAAAGGTACGCGGAGTGAATATTGCAGGTAAGAATAAGCGTTATGGTGCTTGGAGTAAAGTCAAACGTGTTAAAGTGAAATAGAGGAATAGAGAGCGGTAAAAATATTTTTATTGCTCTCTGTTTTTTTGTGCATTATTCACAAAAAAATCTTGTAAAATTGGGCATAAAGAAAGATAAAAACGATTTTAAAAAGGGATGGTCCGTCAAAGGGCTAAAAGTGTTTTTATGGTATCGTTACCGTACCGATTTTAAAAGAATAATGATAAAATAAATATTAGAGTAAAGGGACATAAACTCCCGGGTTCGGAAAAAATTAGAAGAGGAGAGACAATATGAAAAAAGGAATTAAAAGAGTTCTGGCAATGGTTTTAAGTCTGGCAATGGTTGTTGCCAGTGTTAATTATGTGCCGGAAATAGTGGAGGCAGCAGAAGTGACAGGTCTTCCTGCCAGTACAGAAGTGACATCACTTAGTACACCAAAGAAAGCATACTTATGTGACTTTAGAAGTGGAAGTGGAGGATTCAAAATTGTCTTTGAAGATACTGATGCAGAAAAGTATGAAGTCGTAGGTACAGATAAAAAGACTTTTGATGTTTACGTAGGCACAGAAAAGAAAGCGACAGTCAGCAAGTCGGGTACTGCAGTTGATATTAGTGACTGGGGATTTGTAGATGGAGAGACCTATGAGATTACAGTAAAACAGGTTTTGAATCGGACAAATGCAGCAGGAGTGGGAGAAACTCTTGAAAGTAAAGCTTCGACAGTGAACTATTTTACATATACTACTAGAGAAGCAGACAATATTGATACGGGGATTGCAAAGATTTTTGTGACAACAACGCGAGATGAGAAAACACGGAATCATAATTTGTATAAGTCAGGAGATAAAGTAGATGTAAAATCTTCTTTAGTTATTTACAATGCAGATGGCAGTATTAATGCTGAGGGTAGTGGAACGATTAAACTTCGTGGAAATTCTACCTCAACAGGACAGAAGAAACCATTTAACATTAAGTTTGACAGCAAGACCAATGTATTTGGATTTGGAAAGGCAAAAAAATGGAGTCTTTTGGCAAATACATTTGATAAGGCGTTGATTAGAAATCAGATTGGTGTACAGTTCCATCATAAAGTTATGGAAGCAAACCAGCAGTATCAGTATACGAGTGAATGTGAACCATTCGATTTCTATCTGGATGGACATTATATGGGAGCATATCTCTTGCTGGAATCCGTAGAAGCGGGTTCTACACGTGTGGATATTGATGCAGAAAATCCGAACAATCATGATATCCTTTTGGAATTAGATATGACAGACAGAGATGCAGGAAAAGATGCACATTTAGATGCACATACTACATTGATGAATATGGGATTTACTATTAATGAACCAGAGGGACCGGGTACAGCAGCAGCTGATCCGAACAATGAAGACCATCAGGAATGGTTGGAATTTAACGAGACATATGCAGCAAAGAAGACATATGCTTTGAATTATTTAAATAATTTAGAAACAAAAATACAGAATGGCGGCGATGGAACATTAGATGAAATCTCAGAATTGATTGACGTTGATTCTTTTGTTAATTATTATATCACAGCAGAATTGTTCCGAATTACAGATGTAAGTTATAGTTCTGTGCGTTACTTTATAAAAAAATCAGCAGATGGTACAGAAAAGTTATATGCAGGTCCGCTGTGGGATTTGGATTTATCCAGTGGTAATGCAGATGGTGCAGCGGCAAATCCTGATAATGACATGCATGCTCAGGACAATCCTTGGTTTGGTGCATTAATGAAGAATAAAGAGTTTGCAGCAAGAGTAACAGAAAGATTTAATGAAGTTCTTCCAGAGATTAATAAACT
This sequence comes from uncultured Eubacterium sp., assembly GCA_947573465.1. Lineage (GTDB taxonomy): Bacteria > Bacillota > Clostridia > Lachnospirales > Lachnospiraceae > Eubacterium_G. The sequence goes on along the minus strand of CANPET010000027.1, from coordinate 244 downwards.
GGTCGCAGATGGTGGAACGATTGATACAGTCGTAAAGACACTTAGAAAATCTATTGATGCTAATTATAGTGATTTAGCATACAATCAGTATTCTATAGATAAAACAGGTGTGAATACGGGATGGGGAATGGATAAGCTGTATACTGCAGGTGAGCATGAGTGCACCACAGCAGATGAGGCAAGAGCGACAGGAAATGTATCTGGATCTCTAAATATATATGATAGTTACGATGGTTACTTAAAT
>CANPET010000026.1 GCA_947573465.1 uncultured Eubacterium sp. | reverse complement strand
GTACTGATTCGAAAAGATGGAAGATTTGTCATTCCGGAACTAGAATGTTTAAATCCTGAAAACTTAATGTCCGACATCTAATAAGCAATGCATAATAAAAGAATCATGAATGTGTGTGCAAAGTCACCAGACTTTGCACACTCTCTCATGATTCTTTTATTATATAGTGCGTTTAGCACGACAGAAAAATTTATAACATAAATTTTTCTGTGCATTGCTTAATTACTTATTCTTTTTATTACTCATTATTATAATTCTCTTCAAAGGTCCAAATCTTCGCCCCTTTGTCATTCACTACCAATCCATAGGTTTCTCTCGCCGCACTTTCTGCTGCTTTCAAGTCATTATAAATTCCTTGAAGTTTTCCATAACCATATACAAAAAACTTCTGACCTTTTTCTTGGACGAAATCAGCCTGAATCTCTGCATCACTGTGAAAGTTGACTTTTCCCAGATGTCCGATTCCCAACGTCAGTTTTGAATCCAGATTGTTGGTAAATGCAAGTGCCAGTTCTTTCATTTTTACATCATCCATATAATAACTGGACTTTGCAACCGCCTTCTTTTCTTCTGTATTATTTAACAGCTGCTCCTCTTCTAACTTTTTATTGTTTTTCCATCGCTGAAAACTAATAACTGATTCCGTAATTACTACATCAGATAATGTAACTCCCCGCTGCTGATAGGTCTTAACAACTTTTAAATCCTTGTCAACAATAACCAATACCTTCATTGGAAATCTACTATCCTTCTTGTTCATAGAAGCATCTGCCATACCATATACAAGATTATCCCCTATATAGCCACACACAGTTATTTTTTTGCCCTCTTCTTTGATTTCCTGCTTTTTGCCATTAGACAAGTCTACAATTGTTATGCTGTCACTTCCATAACGTGTTCCATTGGTATTATATGCAATAACATCTCCCGTACCATTTACTACACAACTGCCATCCTCAATGTTTTCAATTAATGTTCCCCATTCCTTTGTCTTCAGGTTTGCAAAATATATGGTATTTGAAAGCATAAGATAAATCGTCCCATCACCCTCATGACACAATTCCGACATTTTCTTCTCCAATATCTGTGCCGGCTCTTTACATGGAATGAATACACTTTCCTCGGATACAATCCCTTTCCAATTATAATGCATTACAGATATTCCATTTTTTCCAATATGAACATCACTTGGACTGTATCCATAAACCATATAATCTACATCCCCATTGTCTGTCACCTTCATAACTCTTGCTTTTGTTCTATAAAGAATTTCAGAATTCTTTGCCTTCAATTGAAATACCGGTCGTATCTCCTTGCTCAATATATTCATAACATAAACATCACCATTGATTTCATATGCCACAAATTGTCCATTTTCACTTTCTACATGCTGAATTTCACTTTGTTTTTGTATTCCTAAATCAATGAATCCATTTCCCACATTGTTCTCATTACATTCCCAGACTTGGTTAATCTCTCTATTGTATGCCAATATATATGTTTTGCCTTGGAAACTCCATACTGTAACCGTTTCTGCAACATGATATTTTTCTTCTTTTTTCTGGGCATTGGTTGCTTTCATATCATATGTCAGTGTATATGTTCCTGCCTGACCACTATCTTTTATACAGATGTCCTTTACCGATACATCCACTTTTGTAATCCGTTCAGGTCTCAATGTTTTCCAAATCAGCATACCAATACTGGAACGAATCGTCACCTGTCCTAAACTATCACTTGCATACCGGGAATCCGGCTCCAGATATGCTGCCAGTTTCACTCCTTTTTCCTCGCTAAAAGTATCCTCGCTAAACTTTTTTGCAAATGCAATCTGCTTTGGAACAACTTCCTCATTCATCAGCATTACTCTTGTATAATAATTTATTTCTTCATGTTTATCCGTAGCAATCTTAAGTTTCAGGAAATATTCTTTTCTTTCCTCCATAATAGTGCTTGCTTCATATGTCGCAGAGACGATATTCTTTTCCTGATTCCATTTTTTTATATCTCCGTTATCTATCAGCTTGTCTTCTTTTAAATCTTTTAATTCATAAGAAATAGCTTTCAACTTATTACCACGCATATTGATTTTCATAGAAACAGTATGGCTTTGAGAAATTGGAATAATTACATCACGCATATGGCTTTCCTGCATACTCATGGTATATCCTTCAATTGTTCCTATGGTTTCTTCTCCATACTGCACACTTATTTCAGGAACCGCTTTCGTACTTCCCTTTATTTCCTTATCTATCTTGTTGCCATCTGACTGTTTCTTCTGAAACACAATAGCTGCTACAACTGCTGCAATAATAATCGCCAGAATTGAAATAATCACTATTACTTTTTTCTTCATATTCTGTATCAAGCCTTTCTCTATTATTTTTATGACTTTTTAGGCACTGAAAGGGCAGTTTTTACTGCCCTTTTAAATTCATTTATTTATTCTTTACAACCTTATTTTTTGTCACTTTATCTTTTTCTTTTACTGATGTCTTTTTTGTACTTTTAGATGTCTTTGCCGGTTTCTTCATTGTTTTTGGAAACTCAAACACAACAGATTCAAAACCTCTAAGAGGCATTTCTAATCGATAAGGCATACCATCACACTCTTTCTTAACCGCCTTGTATTTTACCGTCTCTGTTTCTCCTGTTTCCGTTGTCAGTAACCTTTTATACGTCCCTGCCTTCGGAACCCCTACGCAATAATCAGGACGCTCCACTGGAGTAAAGTTGCAAACAAAACCAATAGAATTTTTATAATCCGGCTCTGTTGTCTTTCTGATAAAACTTAAAATACTTCTGTCTGCATCATCTGCATTTATCCACTCAAAAGCACCATACCCTTTCGTTTCTGTATACAATGCCGGATATTTCTTATACATATGAAGTAACTTCTTTACATAATTCTGCATATCCTTATGTTCCGGTTCTTCCAGAAGATACCAGTCCAGACTTCTCTTTTCAGACCACTCTTGTAACTGCGCGAACTCCTGTCCCATAAACAAAAGTTTCCTTCCCGGATGCCCCATCATAAACGTATAAGCGGTTTTCAAGTTCTTAAACTTATCTGACGGATAGCCTGGCATTTTATTTAACATGGAACATTTTAAATGTACAACCTCATCATGGGATAATACCAAAATAAAGTTTTCACTAAAAGCATATGTCATACCAAATGTCATCTTATTATGATTATTCTTCTTAAAATACGGATCAAGTTTTGTGTATTCTAAGAAATCATGCATCCATCCCATATTCCACTTATAAGAAAATCCAAGTCCGTCGTCTTCTGGCGCCATTGTAACCTTTGGCCATGCTGTAGACTCTTCTGCAATTACATAAGCTCTAGGATTTCTATATCTCATAATGCTGCTGAGATGCTTAAAGAATTCAACTGCCTCTAAATTCTCATTTCCACCGTGAATATTCGGAATCCACTGTCCATCATTTCTGCCATAATCACGATAAAGCATTGATGCTACTGCATCTACCCGGAGTCCATCTATATGGTATTTTTCTACCCAGAAAAGTGCATTGGCAATCAGGAAATTACTTACTTCAGTCTTAGAATAATCAAATACTTTTGTTCCCCAATCCGGATGTTCTCCCATTCTGGTATCCGCATATTCATACAAAGGCGTTCCGTCAAAAAATGCCAATCCATGAGCATCTCTTGGGAAATGTGCCGGAACCCAGTCAAGTATTACTCCTATCCCAGCCTTGTGGAAAGAATCCACCAGATACATAAAATCCTGAGGCGCTCCATATCTGGATGTCGGTGCATAATATCCTACAACCTGATATCCCCATGAGCCATCAAATGGATGTTCTAAGATTCCCATTAATTCTACATGGGTATATCCCATATCCACCACATATTTTACCAGTTCATCTGCTAAACGTCTGTAATCATAAAATCCGTCTTCATCATCCGGACCATGAAACTCTTTTCTCCATGAACCAGGATGTACCTCATAAATAGACATTGGCTGTTCATAATGATTTTCTGATGCTTTCTGATGAATCCACTTTGCATCATTCCACTGATAAGAATCTATATCTGCCACACGCGAAGCATTATCCGGACGAACTTGTGCCCAGTTACCATATGGATCTGCTTTGTACAATGTGTCTCCTGTCTGTGTAGAAATTACATATTTGTACATTGCCCCTTCGCCTACTTCAGGAACAAACAATTCCCAAATACCTGAATCATTCTCCATTTTCATATTGTGGTCAAATCCAAGCCAGTCATTAAAATCACCAATTACCGCAACATTTACAGCATTTGGTGCCCACACTGCAAAATATGTTCCTTTCACTCCGTCTACTTCCGTTATATGTGCGCCTAACTTCTCATAGATTTCATAATGAGTACCTTGACCGAACAAATAACAATCATCTTTTGTTATCGCTTTTTTGTTTCCCATATGGTTTTCCTTCCCGCATGCCATTACGCCGCCTTATAGTTTTTGTTTTTTATACCCTGTTATAGTTAATTAAACATCCTTTTAATATAATGTCTCTCTCATCATCTGTCATTTCTCCAAGCTTTAATGTAAATGGCTTCATTTCATCACCAACTACATATGCCGGAATCTCTGTCGCTTTATTCTTTACTGCCTCTGCAATATTTGGAACAAATATATATTCATCCTTCTTAAATGGAAGCTCTTCCTCCTCATAAATAAATGGAAGCATACCCCAGTTAATCAGATTAGAGCGATATCTCTTAGTAGCATATTCCTGTGCAATATTTGCCCAGCCGCCAAGTACCTTCTGACAGGATGCTGCCTGTTCTCTTGCAGAACCATCACCTGGTTTTACAGCGTAAATTGTACTACCTACACCCACATTATCTTTATTAATATCTGGGAACTGTGCTTTAATTGTTTCCATGATAACTTTATACTCATCTGAATAGTCACAAGGACAAGTACCTGCTTCTCTCGCCTTTTCTACCTTCTGAACTTCTTTTGCCTTTCCGACATATTCCGGATCCTTACGTGACAATGCAAACTCTGCAAGTCCTAAAGGATTCGAGCGATAAGATGATGTCTCTCCTGATGGAATCAACTCATCTGTTGTTGTTACAGGATCGTGTATTTCTGATACCACTTTCAACAATAAGTTATCTGTAAGAGCAACCATTTCCGGCCAGTCCTTAATGTTTGGTCCAAACTGGATTTCTGTTTCCGGATCAGCCACTCCCTTTGAATCAAAGACTCTGTTTTCATAAATACTGCTGTCAAAGTGATATTTACGTCCTTTATATTCTGTATCTAAATCTGTTGCTGATGTTAAATATCCCTTATTTGCTGCTGTAGCTGCAATCGATCTTGCATCCATAAGAGCAACAGATGAAATCTGACCATTCTGTAATTTACTTCCTTCTCTATTCGGGAAGTTTCTTGTAGAATGTCTGATACTAAATGCATTATTGGATGGTGTATCACCTGCTCCAAAACAAGGTCCACAGAATGCTGTCTTCATAACACCACCTGCTCCCATAATAGAAGCTGCTGCGCCATTTTTAATCAATTCCATATATACTGGCATAGATGCCGGATATACACTCAATGTAAATTCATCTGCACCGATGCTCTTTCCTTCTAAAATATCTGCTGCTGCACAGATATTTTCAAATCCACCACCTGCACAACCTGCAATAATACCCTGGTCTACATACAACTTACCATTTCTAATCTTGTTTGTAAGCTTGTAATCAACCTGTCCATCCAATGAAACTAATGCTTTCTTTTCAACATCTCTTAAAATATCTTCAAGGTTTGCATTTACCTCATCAATGGTATATGTGTTGCTAGGATGGAATGGCATAGCAATCATTGGTTTAATCTTTGATAAATCAACATAAACCATTCCGTCATAGTATGTAACTTCACCCGGATTTAATTCTTTATATTCCTCTACTCTGCCATGAATATCGTAGAATTCTTTAATCTCTTCGTCTGTTCTCCAGATGGATGAAAGACAAGTAGTCTCTGTAGTCATTACGTCTACACCAATTCTAAAATCTGCACTCAAAGATGAGACGCCCGGACCTACAAATTCCATTACTTTATTCTTCACATAACCTTTGTCAAATACCTCACCGATAATCGCAAGTGCCACGTCCTGAGGACCTACACCCTTTGCCGGCTCACCTGTCATATAGATACCAATAACTTCCGGTCTGTTAATGTCATATGTCTGTGAAAGAAGCTGTTTTACTAGCTCTGGTCCACCCTCACCCATAGCCATAGTACCAAGGGCACCATAACGTGTGTGTGAGTCACTACCTAAAATCATCTTTCCACCGCCTGCTAACATTTCTCTTGCAAACTGATGGATAACTGCCTGATGAGGTGGCACATACATTCCACCATACTTCTTTGCACATGTCAGTCCAAACATATGATCATCTTCGTTGATTGTTCCACCTACTGCACATAAACTGTTATGACAGTTTGTAAGTACATATGGAATTGGGAACTTTTCAAGCCCTGATGCTCTGGCTGTCTGAATAATTCCAACAAATGTAATATCGTGGGAAGTAAGCTTATCAAACTTTATCTGAAGCTTGTCCATACTTCCTGATGTATTATGTTCTTTCAAAATACCGTAAGCGATTGTATTCTTACCAGCCTCTTCTTTTGAAAGATACTTATCACCTAATTTACTTTTTAATAATTCTTCGTTACCTTCCTCAATAACTTCTGTTCCATTAATGAGATAGGCACCTCCATTTGATAATTTAATCATTTTGTCCTCCTGCAATTTACTAACTATTCAGTCCATTTTATTATATAAAATTTAGGGGTTCTTTTCAAGTAAAGCATGTATTTTCATATTAGACAAATTTTTCGTTTTGTATGGTTTTGATTTCATGTACTGAATTTGGTATACTATGCTTATATTTATACTAAAATGAATACATAAGAAAAAACTTAGTCGTCAAATTTTATAATGCGTCTACAAATATTATGCGAGGATAATGATATGAAAATTGCAGTAGTCAGTGATGTACTTGGAGAAGAAAATAACGGCACAACAATAGCCGCTATGAATTTAATACGTTCATTAAGAGCAAAAGGGCATGAAGTCCGTATCATCTGCCCTGATACAGAAAAAGCAGGAGAATTTGGATACTACATTGTAAAAACACTGAACGTAGGACCTCTCAATGGTTATGTGGAAAAAAACGGTGTAAGCATTGCCCGTCCCGATAAAAAAGTTATCAAAGAAGCTTTGAAAGGAATCGACGCAGTACACATTATGGTTCCATTTTTAACCGGATGTTATGTTGCAAAATATTGTCATAAACATGGAATTCCATTATCTGCCGGATTTCATTGTCAGGCAGAGAACTTTTCAAATCATTTACATTTAATGAATGCGCACCGTTTTAATAATAGAGTATATAAAGTTTTTTACAAACATCTCTATCAGTATTGTGATGCTATTCATTATCCTACACAATTTATTTGCAACACATTTGAAAACGTTGTAGGTGTCACACCACACCATGTGATTTCTAATGGTGTCAACTACCAGTTTAACCGTGGCATTCCAAAATACAAAAAAGAGGATGGTTTATTCCGCATCTTATATATTGGCAGATACAGCAAAGAAAAAACTCATTCTGTTTTGCTTAAGGCAGTAAACAAGAGTAAATATCGTAACCGTATTCAATTGATTTTCGCGGGAGATGGTCCACAGAAGAAAAACATTCAGATGTATGCAGCAAAGCATTTACCGGTACAGCCTATTATGAAGTTTTATTCGAGAGATGAACTTTTAAAAGTTATTGGCTCTGCTGACTTATATGTACATGCTGCTGAAATCGAGTTAGAGGCAATCTCCTGCTTAGAAGCAATTTCCTGCGGATTGGTGCCGGTAATTAATAATTCTCCACGTTCTGCCACAAAATATTTTGCACTAGATAACAAAAACTTATTTAAATGTAATAACGCAAAAGATTTGGCTGCCAAGATTGACTATTGGATTGAACATCCAAAGGAAAAAGAACAACGCAGTCTTGATTACGCAGACTTTGCTACACAATGGCAATTTGATAAATGCATGGATCAAATGGAAAAAATGATACTGTCTATCATATAGGTGAAACAAATGAAAACTATTTATTATGAAGATGAATTAAATGATGACTTCGCAGCTACCCAGGGTATAAAAACGAAGCCCTTACCAAAAGACTATAAATGGATACACACCAGTAAACTCTGGAAGCTTTTTGCAGATATTCTCTATTATCTGATTGTCTATCCTTTGGTAAAAATTTTTAACACCTTTATTGTTGGATTACGCATTAAGAATCGAAGAGTTATAAAGAAACTAAAAACCGGCTGTTTTTTATACAGTAATCATACCCAGCATATTGACCCCCTGATTTCTGCAACTGTTTCCGGTTGGGGACACCGGACTTATTTTATGGCTGGAAATGATGCATTTTCCATTACAGGACTTAAACATCTTGTGGCGATGCTTGGTGCCATGCCGATTGGTTATGACATGGACAGCATGAAAAAAATGATTCACACAGTTACCAAAAGAATTCAGGAAAAATCCTGTATTACAATTTATCCTGAAGCTCATATCTGGCCTTATTATGTCGGAATCCGTCCATTTAAAAGTGCCAGCTTTGCATATCCTGTGGCACTGAATGCACCTGTTGTTGCTTCTGTTGTCACTTATAGAAAACGCCATTGGCCATTCCGCTTATTTTTCCGTTCACCTGCAATTACTGTGTATTGCAGCAATCCAATGTATACCAACCCTACCCTGAGCAGGAAGGCTGCAAAGGAAGAGTTGAGAGATAGAGTGTTTCGTTGGATGACGGAAACGGCTCAGAAATATAGTACATATGAATTTTGGAGATATGAGAAAAAGAATTAGCCTCTCTAACAAGAGTACTTCACTATTCATTCCTTATTTATTCACTATAAGTTCCTTATTTGTTCCATATTGTCGCAAAACATCTGTTTTAAAGTCACGACCCATAGACAAAAGTGGCTCCTTTTTTTATTCGATTAATAGCATGCGATTACATATATATTTCTGCTAAATCAGTGCATTTATATGTAAAATCATTAAAAATCTTACAATGTTGAAGGTAGTTTACATATTTCTTTATTCTAAAGTCTGATATGTATATGTAAAAATTTTTGAAAACAGAGACATATTACATATATGCATGAAAAAATAAAGACATTTTATATGTAACGTAATATTATTAAAATGTCTAAAAAACATACATTGGGCATATCACACTAGTATGATATGCCCCTTTCTTCTATCTTATTTATTTCTTTGTTTTCACTGATTTTTTCGCCCAACTACTATACACATTACCTCTCGCCATATTACTCTTCCACGCTCTTACTCGTACATAATATTTTTTATTTTTCTTAAGCCCTGTAATTTTATATGTAGTCTTCTTAATGTTCTTTGTTTTTGCGCCTTTAAAGGATGATTTAGTTGAATACTGTACCTGATATATCTTAGCTCCTGCTACCTTACCAAACTTCAATGTTATTGCTGCTTTTTTCGCTTTCTTTGCAACCTTATTAGCCTTTAATGATTTTATCTTTGGTTTCTTAATTGTATTATCTGCCTTATACTTAGCCTGTGCACTTTCAAATGTCACTTTTGAATTCGTTGTGGCAAAAAATGTTTTATTCTCTGTAGCTTTTATACTAAACGTAACTTTATTTTTGTTATTGCTATCAATTGTTCCATTTGTAGATACTACTGGCTTTGGGAATTCTACTGTCAGTACACTTGTAACCAATGTGTTTAAATCTACACCCGCCTGTTTTAATAAAAGCATTGCATCCGGAACTTCTTTTACTCCATTTTGTTTTGCAATCTCTTTTGCCTCAGTCGCTGCCATATTCTCAACAATAGATTTTAAATCAACATTATAGTAAATGGTATCTGTTGTAACATACCCATTATTCCCAGTCATATTTCTAGTAAGGTCTTTCTGCTTGTTGCCCTCTTGCGACCTCAACTCATAATATTTTTTACCATTAATAATGACTTCTTCTCGTCCCTGTTTCTTATAAAATTCTGAATAAATTTTTTCTAAATCCTCTTTCGTACCAATTTCCTGATCTGACATCCCTAACAATTTGCAAACCTTTATTCTGGCATTTATCATTTCCTCTAAATCAATACTCCTGCACTCGTAAATCTGACTGCTGCCATCCGGATTAATTTTAAGCGAAATGTCCCATTTCTGACACCCTGTAAACATCATAATTACAATCAGCATTAATGAAATTATCTTAATCTTCATACTTCTCATTTTTACACACCTCCGTTTTCATGTGCATTATCACGTTTTTTATACTATATCACACTACTTATTTTTTAGATACTCTTTTAATAAGAACACGCAAAAATACGGAAAGGTGTATATTCCATTACTATAACCAATATTGCCATTACAAAACTTTATTCCGAATTTTATATCCTGATATTTTTCATTTTCTATCAGACTTCTTAAGGATTTTGAACGCCCATTTGTTGCTTTTACTTCAACTGGAACTAGTGCATCTTTTGTTCTTACAAAAAAATCCTCCTCCAAAGTTGAATTTTCTTTTTTATAATAATATAAATCATAGTTACATTTCGATAATGCCTCACCAACTATGTTCTCATATAACGCCCCTTTATAAGTTCCTAAATTCTTATTTGCTCTCAAATCCTCCTGTGCTTCTTCATCCAACATTGCCACAAGTAATCCTGTATCCCTAAAATATATTTTATACTTTGTTTCATCATAATTACCCTTAAGTGGTAATTCTAACACATGTAGACAATTACAAACATTAATAATTCCTGCATCACTCAACCATTCTATGCATCCACGATAATCCTTAAATCTTGCTCCTTTTTCCACTTTAGATATTTGAAATTTTTTGTTGTCCTTTGCTAATTGAATCGGTATCTGATTAAAAATATTTGTAATCCTAGTCTGGTCCATTCCAGTCGCATATTTTCTTATGTCCTCCTCATAATCAGACAATAATTGACGCTGTATATCTAATGTTCCCTCAAAAGTTCCTTTTTCAATATAACTCCTTACAACAGCCGGCATTCCTCCTAAAATACAATAATCCAAAAACATATTGTAACAAGTTTCCAACACGGCCTTATTCAATGGTTTCTCCTTCACCATTCTGTCTAATAATTCCTCAACAAAAGCGTCATCATACCCTTTTGCCCACAGGAACTCCTCAAAGTCCAAAGAAAACAATTCATAATCCTTTTTATATCCTACACTATTGCTCTCTATTCTCTTATAATTAATTCCTAGCAAAGAACCACTGCAAATCACATCATACTTTCCATCAATTGCAAAAAATTTCAAAGATGTTGCTATTTCCGGAAATGCCTGTAACTCGTCAAAAAAGATTAATGTTTCATTCTCAATAAATCTTTTTGAAGGATCAATTCTAGATATGTTTTTTACAATACTATCTGCATTATAACCATCTTCAATAATCACTTTATACTTTGGTTCTTCTACAAAATTAATATTTATGACACTTTTATAATTATTGTTACCAAATCTCACAATAGACTCCGTTTTCCCTACCTGCCTTGGTCCTTTAACAATTAAAGGCAATTTATCTTTTTCTTTTCTCCATTGTTGTAAAAAAATATCTATTTTTCTTTTCAAATATAACATGCTTCATTTTCTCCTTTTTCAATCATAGTATATTATAACCATTTTCAAAGAGTTTATCAATGTTTTTACAAAAACATGAGCGAATTTATTTATGTTTATCACACTTTTAATAGCGAATTATTCTATTCTATTTACACTTTTAATAGCGAATTATTCTGAATCATTCACATTTTTAATATTGAATTCTATTTTTTTACAAAATTATAAGCATAAAAAAAAGAGAAGCCGGCACTTTAATATAGCGCAACAACTTCTCTCTTATCCCTGCTATTTTTATTTCTTCTTTAATTTCTTAAACTGCATATACTTCACTTCGATACCTGCAAGGACATCTTCTAATTTGATATTATATGCACCCTTGTCTAATTTCACCTTACAAAGTTTCTGTGTAATCCAGTTACCATCTGTTCCATTGGTCTGAATAACCACCATAGTCTCTCCATTAGCATTTACATTGACTGTAGACTGTGCCAGATTTGATTTTGCAAATGAGATATTTACAATAATCGTATACTCTGCATCTTCTTCCACAATCATTGTCGCTTCCTTGCCACAGTCAAACATTACCTTATTGTCATCTGCCAGATTAAACTGCTGATATTTTGCCTCCTCTACAGGAACTGATGGATAATATTTTGCTACATCAGTATCAACTAATTCTCTCTCAATCACAGGAGCATTCAGTATAAAGTTGCAGATATTCATTGCTGCTCTTTGAAGCTCTCCTACTGTAAGTGTTCCTGCTTTCACAGAACTCTCTGTATTATCACTATTTGAGTTAACTTCTGCACCATTATTGTTTACAACCATGTATACATCATTCTGTGAGCGTACCATGTCACGCGTATCCTGGTTAGATTCCTCTCCACCTTCTACAACGTCATTCATCTTTGCCCACCAGTCTGTCATTACGATGCCTTCATATCCCCACTCACCGCGGAGTACTGTGGTGCAAAGGTCATAATTGGATGCAGCCCAATGTCCATTAATTGGATTGTAACTAGTCATCAATGCCATAACTGTCTTCTCTTTCACTGCCATCTCAAATGATTTTAAATAAATTTCTCTGATAGCACGCTCAGAACAAACAGCATCTATTTTAAATCTGTGTGCTTCCTGTCCA